>JAFAFV010000111.1 GCA_023423285.1 Bacteroidota bacterium | reverse complement strand
TCCAAAATTAATGTTTGCCTGATGGCTCGTCACGTCAAAATTACCCACCACTACCACGGTAGTAGCGCCTTGCGTGAGTTTTATATATTTTACAGCGCCTAAGAAATCAAATGAAATATTTGTAGTTTTGTAAACAGGATTTTTCTTTTTCAGATTGATAAATTTGGCAAAAGCATTGCGCAGCGCAACCCGAGATGGTTGTGTATTGTATTGCCACAGCAACGGCTTTTCTCCTGTGCGCCCGTTTTGATCTATTGATATTTCATAACCCATTTCGCCAAACTGCCATAACATTTTTGGTCCAGGTATGGCAAATAAAAACGCGGCGCTCATCTCCTGGCGTTTCAGGGCCGTAGCAAGATCTTTAATGTTATAACTGCCCAATGCATTTCCATAAGAAATATTTTTAAACATCATCCTTTCCTCATCGTGGCTTTCCATGTAGGTGATCAGGTTATCTGCAGATGCAAAACCGCGCTGGGTGTATATGCCTTTTTTAAAGTCTGACTGGCCATACACGCCCTGATCATTTTTCAGCCAGCCCATGGAGGCCTCATTGAAGGAATGGTTAAGATTGTTCCAAAGCATCATGCCTTCTGATGCCAGCATTTGTTCTTCTGCATCTTCAGCAAAATGTTCAAGGATCACGTAAAAATTATTGGCGTCTATCTGTTTGATATAATTGTTATAATCTTTCCAGATGTTGATCCTGCTGTCATCTTTTTTGCTCCATGCATCTACGTTCGAGCCTGAATTGGTTTGCGTAAATCCTTTGGAAAGATCAAAGCGAAAACCATCCACTTTATACTCCTGCATCCAGAATCTGATCACGTCTTTTACAAACTGCCGTGTATGCGGGCTTTCGTGGTTAAAATCATAACCCACGTTGAAAGGGTGGGTAGGGGTGGCATTGAACCAGGGACTGTTCACGGGTTTTGTTCCGTCAAAGTAAAGCTGTACCATGGGGTTTTGGCCAAACGAATGATTGAGCACCATGTCTAAAATCACGGCAATGCCTTTACCATGGCATTCATCAATAAAGCGTTGCAGGTCTGCCTTGCTGCCATAAAATTTATCTGGCGCAAAGTAAAATGATGGATTGTATCCCCAGCTTGAATTGCCTTCAAATTCGTTAACGGGCATCAGCTCCACGGCATTCACGCCAAGCCTTGCCAGGTAATTGATCGTGTCGGTAAGCGTTTTAAAATTGTTGGCAGCAAGAAAATCGCGCAGGTGAAGCTCATAGATCACAAGGTCAGATTTTGCGGGCCTTGTAAAAGCATTGTAGCGCCAATTATATACAGTAGTATTTGCCTTCATCATGCTCACGATACCTGTTGTTTTCCCTGAGGGGTAATTGCCAAAATCCCAGTTATTGGCAGACAATTTTATGTATTGATCGTTATCAGGGTCTAAAACCTTTTCGCTGTAAGGATCGGCAATTTTCAACACGCCATCCACCAGGTATTGATACGCGTATTCTGTGTTTGGGTTTAACTGGTCAATTTGAATCCACCAGATGTTGCCGTCTGGCGTTTTTTTCATAAAGCGGTCGGCAGTCCAGTTATTAAAATCGCCAATCACATTTACAAACTGCTTGCCCGGGGCATATAAGGCAAAAATGGCCGAAGTGCCGCTGTTGATAAAAGTTACACCGGGCTTTGCGCCAGCCGGCAGGGCTTCAATTACTGCAGCGCCGCCGGTTAAAAAACTAATAGTGTTTTCTACGGTGTTATTCGCAATCACTTTAATTGTTTGTAAGCCACCGGCAGTGATCTTGGCTTTACCCGTAACCTGCGTGCTGTTGGCCGCAGTAGCAAAGGGAGTTCCGTTAAGCATAAGGCTTAGGTTGGCTTTTTGAGAGGCAACACCTGTAACCGTAATTTCCTGTCCCACCGTTGTAAGCGTCAAGGCCGGTTTGGGGTCAAAAGTGGGATGCATTTCCGGTTCAATAAGCCGGACGTTTAGAGAACTGTTGTTGTAAAGTGGAATGAAGATATCGGAGCCATCATTATTACGGCCAACAATGGAGCCATTGGCATTGCGAAAAACCATCGCCAGTTTCAAAATGGTTTCACCGGCAGGAACGTTCAAAAAGCTGCGGGGCTTAATGGTTAAAATATATTTACTGTTCGATTGCCTTACCATTTTTGCGGCCGGATCATTCACATCCCATGCGGCCTTCGTGTACTTCCAGTCTGTAAGGCCGCTGCTCAAATTGGTTATGGCGCCAATATGCGCGTAAACATCTCCTGAAAACCCGGCAAGCGCCGCGTTTCCTTTTGCCGGGTCAAAGCTGATGGTAAATGTTGAATCAGCGCCTGGAAAATGAATGCTTGTGGTGGCAAGGCCCGTCTGCTGCACTTGTGTAACAGGCGGATCAACAGGTTGTGGCGTTTCGGCAACGGGATCTTTTCTGCACGATAGGAGCGCCACAATGGCTATAGCAAACAATGTAATTCGTTTCATAATGTGTACTTAGTACACAAAAGTATGCAAATACCAGTATTGCTGCAAAAAAAATTGTTGATGGAAAGAATGGAAAATAACAGGCTAATTGCTTCTTACCTGAAGGTTTTTTCTCTTCAATAAAAACATGTGTAAAATAAGTGTGAGGCACACCACGGTTAGGCCCAGGTAAAATCCATAGTTGAGCGTTTTATTTTCTTTAAAAATTACAAATGCCATAATGATGCCGTACAGCGGCTCCATGTTATACGACAGGCTGACGGTAAATGCCGAAAGTTTTTTAAGCGCGTTGAGCGAAAACTGAAAGGCCACTACAGAACAAAGCCACGACAACACCAGCAACCATAAAAAATCACTCATCGAAGGCAATAAGCTCTCCACCGGGAAAAAATACAGGTATAGTGGCATGATAAGAGAAAGCGCTAAAAAACCACCCGTCATTTCCCAAGTGAGAACCGTTTGCATGTTGATCCGGTTCATAGAAATTTTAAGCAGGATGGGAAACAGCGCCGCAAAGAATGATGAAATAATGCCCAGCGTGATGCCCAGTTTGTACTGCGTGTCAAAATGGAAAATGAGGTAAATGCCAAAAACGGAGAGCAGCCCGAAGATCAGCTCGGTAACATTCATTTTTACGCGGTTGATGAGCGGCTCCAGTATGGCTGAGAAAAAGCCCACCACGCTCAGGCATACCAGTCCCACAGATACGTTGGAATATTTAATGGAAGCGAAAAAGAATATCCAGTGCAGTGCTGCTAAAAACCCGATGCCTGAAATTTTAAGGGCTGTTTTAAACGGAATGCGCTGTAATTTTTTTGTAAAGTACATCAACACCCAAAGTGTTGCAGCGGTAATAAGCATGCGGTACAAAACCAGCATTCCTTCGTTCATAGTAATAAGCCTGCCCAGCACACCTGTAAAGCCCGCTAAAAGCACTGCAATATGAAGCTCAAGGAACGCTTTTCTCATAAAAGCTGCAAGCTAATGAAATTGAAGAAATAAAAGATATTGTAACTGTTGCGTTTTGTGTATTTCGCACGTCTTGGCAATTGAAACCCGTTTATAGTTTAAATTTATGATCATGAAGAATCGTATCGCCTTTATTTGTGTACTTTTTTTGATAGTGGCTATTGGCTGCAAAAAAAACCTGTTATCCGAAGAGCGCGGACCAATTACCGGAGAATGGGCGGTACAAACCATTAATGGTGACGACGTGTCGTCGAATAAAATGACCCTGAACTATCAGGTCGATGGGATTTTGCTTGCCTTTGACGGCTGCAACCAGGGAACAACACCTTATGAAACAAATCCGGGTAATCGGATTGAGTGCGGATATCCCTCATTTACCTACATGTATTGTAATCCTTATCATATCGAGTTCGGTGAAGCATTGAAAAACTCCAAAAAATACGAGGCTACTTTGGAATCTTTATTCCTGTATAATGACCAGGGGAATGTGGTATTGCGCGCCACCAGGAAATAATTCGACACAATGAATTTTGCTTGCCAAAAAGTAAAAAAGCTGTCAGTCTGCTCTGTGCCGGAGACAGGTTGTTGCCTTTACTAACTGTTCTCCGGCAAATATTTTGAAATAGTACCCCAAAAGTTCAAAAATATTATACACACGCGTTCTTAATAACTCTTAAAAAAAGGAAATTTCCCTACCTTTGCAGCCTTAAAAACCATACCTGTGTGTAATTGACCAATAAAATGCACATAAATGTTTGATAAACAACAGGTTTTTAAAAAATCAATTCGTTTAAATTCAACAAAGAATAACAATGGCAGATTTAAAATTTCAAAGAAACTTTGGTATTGCCGCTCACATCGATGCCGGTAAAACCACCACTACGGAGCGTATTTTACGCTATACCGGCATGATCCACAGGACGGGTGAAGTGCACGACGGCGCTGCAACTACCGACTATATGGATCAGGAAAGAGAGCGCGGAATAACGATTACCTCCGCTGCGGTTAGTTGTAAATGGAACTTTCCCACCGCAAAAGGAACCCCCATACCCGGTAAAACACAATCGTATTCCTTTAATATTATTGACACTCCCGGCCACGTAGATTTTACAGTAGAGGTTGAACGTTCCATGCGTGTACTCGATGGCCTCATCGCGCTGTTTTCGGCCGTTGACGGTGTGGAGCCGCAGTCTGAAACTGTATGGCGCCAGGCCAACCGCTACAAAGTGCCACGTATTGGTTTTGTAAATAAAATGGACCGTCAGGGCGCCGATTTTCTGAACGTGGTAAAACAGGTTCGTGAAATGCTGGGCTCAAAAGCTGTTCCCCTGCAATTACCCATTGGCGCGGAAGATAGCTTTAAAGGCGTGGTAGACCTGATTACCATGAAGGGCATCATCTGGCATACTGAGACAGAAGGTATGACTTATGATGAGATTGATATACCAGCCGACATGCTGGAGGAAGCCAAAGAATGGAGGGCTCAATTGGTAGAAGCCGTTGCAGAATCTGATGATGTGCTGATGGAAAAATTCTTTGACGATCCCGATAGCATCACCGAAGATGAAATTCATGTTGCCATTCGCAAATCAACTATCGAAATGAGCATCGTACCTATGATGTGCGGCTCATCTTTCAAAAATAAGGGCGTGCAAAAAGCGCTTGATGCTGTTTGCCGCTACCTGCCTTCACCGGTTGATATTGATGCCATTGAAGGTACAGATCCTAACGATCCTGAAAAGAAACTGATTCGTAAGCCTGATGCAAAAGAACCCTTTGCTGCACTGGCTTTTAAAATTATAACCGATCCGTTTGTGGGTCGCCTGGCATTCTTCCGCTGTTACAGTGGCCGCCTTGATGCCGGCTCTTATGTGCTGAACGTGAGAAGCGGTAAGAAAGAGCGCATCAGCCGTATTATGAAAATGTTTGCCAATAAACAAAACCCAATTGATTTTATAGAAGCGGGCGATATTGGCGCGGCTGTTGGGTTTAAAGAGATCAAAACGGGTGATACGCTTTGCGATGAGAATCATCCCATTACTTTAGAGAACATGTTCATTCCAGAACCGGTTATCTCTATTGCTGTTGAGCCTAAAACACAGGCCGATGTTGACAAAATGGGTATGGCTATATCTAAACTGGTTGAAGAAGATCCCACCCTCCGCGTAAAAACGGATGAAGATACAGGCCAGACCATTCTAAGTGGTATGGGCGAATTACACCTCGAGATCATTGTTGATCGAATGAGGCGCGAATTTAAGGTAGAAGTGAATCAGGGCGCTCCACAGGTGGCTTACAAAGAAGCCTTTAATACTACTGTTGAGCACCGCGAAACACTGAAAAAACAAACCGGTGGCCGTGGTAAATTCGCTGACATACAATTCTCCATTGGCCCCGTAGATGCAGAGTGGAAAGCAGAAAATCCTGACAAAAACTTCCAGTTTGTAAATGATATTTTTGGTGGTTCTATTCCACGTGAGTTTGTACCTGCTATTCAAAAAGGTTTTGAAACCAGCATGACGAGTGGTGTATTAGCAAACTACCCTGTTGATAACATGAAGATCCGCATATTTGATGGAAGCTTCCACGCGGTTGACTCTGACTCAATGTCCTTTGAGCTTTGTGCAAAACAAGGTTTCCGTGAGGCAGGCCGCAAAGCAAAACCAATTTTGCTGGAGCCAATCATGAAGGTCGAAGTGATCACACCAGATCAATACATGGGTGATGTAACAGGAGACCTGAACAGACGCCGGGGAATGATGGAAGGTATGGACACAAGGGCTGGTGCGCAGGTAATTAAATCAAAAGTTCCGCTGAGCGAAATGTTTGGCTACGTTACTCAACTGCGTTCATTATCATCAGGCCGTGCATCAAGCACGATGGAGTTCAGCCATTACAGCCCAGCGCCTAATAATATCGCAGAAGAAGTGATTGCGAAATCAAAAGGAAAGGTTACAGCTTAATAAGGTTTACTGTTGATGGTTTTTTATCGCCATCTTTTATATTATCAATCCCCGGTTCATGTGAGCCGGGGATTTTTTGTATTTGTATATTTCATTGTATTGATTATAAAAACATCTGCCACAAATATTCCCGATTTCGTAACAACTATGGAAAGCCGCCCTGATACCTTTGCCCGAATTATATAATCAAAATAGAGTATGACAAAGAAGGTTTATGTATTAATGTTTTTATTACTAATTTCTTTTATCTCCTTCGCGCAGAAAGGTGCTGTGAAAGGGAAAGTTCATGATGTAGATGGGCATGCTTTACCAAATGTTACTGTAAATATTCCGGGTTTCTTAATTTCAACGTGTACAAATGAAAGAGGTGATTTTTTATTAGAAAATATACCTGTTGGCAGACAGAATATTATTTTTACCAGCGTAGGATATAAGTCGCATGTTCTACCTGTTATTATAACAGAGCATGAAGCCAAAAGACTGCACGTAACCCTGGTTGCAGACAAAATACAGCTTGATGAAGTAGAGGTTTTTGGAAGGCGTTACGGGCAGCCAAAAGGGCTAGAAACCATTACCCGCATGCCCTTGAAACCTACCGACCAGATTCAGAGCATTTCAGTAATTTCAAACAAAGTAATTGAGCAACAAGGAGCCTTAACTATCACCGATGCCGCCAGAAACGTGCCGGGCGTAACGCTTTTTGGATCGTATGGAGGCGTGCGGGAAAGCATGTCAATGCGCGGCTTTCGCGGTACACCCGTGTTGAAAAATGGTGTGCGTATAGAATCTCAGTTTCAAACTGCATCAGGCGTTACAGATATGCAGGGCGTAGAGTCCATTCAGGTGATCAAAGGTTCAGCAGCTATTACGCAGGGCGTTATTACAGACATTGGTAATGCCGGCGGCGTGATTAACGTGGTAACCAAAACCCCGCAGTTTAAAAACGCGGCTGAAGCTTCTCTGCGGATCGGTAGTTGGGGATTGGTTCGTCCCGCCTTTGATGTGCAAACTGTTTTAGATAAGAAAAATACAGTGGCTGTGAGGTTGAACGGGGCCTTTGAAAGAGCAGATAACTACAGGCCCATCGTTAATTCTACACGAGTTTATATCAACCCTTCACTTGAGTGGAGGCCTAATGATCAAACCACCATTACTTTAGAACTAGACTACCTGAGTGATAAACGCACACCCGTAAATAGCGCTGTGAATTTAGGACCTATTTCAGTGGATTCTTTATACGAAATTCCCAGAGATCAGTTCTTGGGCTTTAGGAACGAGATCAACGATTTGACTATTTCTACTTTTTCTGCTAATGTAAAAAGAAAGTTGTCTGACAAGTTGTACATCCGTGGCGCTTATATCAAATCTGATTATGATGTGGATGCTATTAATTCTTCCGCTACGACAGTAGTTAGAAACACACAAAACCTTAGAAGGCGCACGCTTTCAAGAAGTCTGAGAGATGATAAAAACTCTGTTTTTCAGTTTGATTTTGTCGGCGAGAACGTAAAAATGGGGCAGGTTAAACACACCTTCCAGGCCGGCTTTGATTATCGTATTGCAGATGCTACCACTACCAGTATGGGCAATGTGATCATTGATACAATTGACGTTTACAAGGCCATTCCCAATACAATCAGCAAGGCCATTAATTTTACAGCAGCGGTTCCTGTGCTGGGCTACTACAGTACTTACGGTATTATGGCGCAGGATGTGGTAACCTTCAACCGCTTTGTAAAAGCCATACTGGGCATAAGGTACACAAGCATTCTGAACAGAAACGCTAACAGCATATCAGAGCCGGCGCGTTTTGCATGGAATCCAAGCGTGGGGCTGATGCTAACGCCGATACGCAATGTAAACATATTTGGCTCTTACACAACCAGCACCAGCGTGCGCTCTGCAGGTAACCTGTTAAGTACCGGAGAAGAAGTAGGGCCCTCAAACACTGAACAAATAGAAATGGGCATTAAATCAGACTGGCTGGGTAACAGGCTTCGTTTCAACTTAACTTTTTTTGACATCATTACCCGCAATCTTTCCAATACAGAATATGTGCCCGGCACGAACCAGACCACTGGTTATGTGTTTAAAGCCGGTGATCTGAAACGCAGAGGTTTTGAAACCGAACTAAATGGCCGAGTGCTTGAAAACATGCAGGTAATGCTGGGGTATGCTTACCTTGATGCACGGTATCAAAACAGCCCTTCTTATGTAGAAGGTTCAGCACCTATGAATGCACCCAGGCACACAGCCAACGGCTGGGTGAACTATGCTTTTAAGAAATCGTTGAATGGCTTAACCATTGGCGTGGGCGCATATTATGTAGACAAACGCCCGGTAAATGAGTACAGTTTAACGCCGGACGGCCATGGAAACATAGGAGGAGAGAAGCCTTTTGATATGCCGGCATACACCACGCTGAACGCGCAGTTGGGGTATACTTATAAAAAGTTCACCACGCGCTTATTGCTGAATAATATTACTGATGAGCGGGGCTTTAACGCTTACTTCCGTGGAGGCTTTATTAACCAAATTGACCCAAGAAATTTTTCAATAGTATTTCATTATAAATTTTAAGCAAAAATCTTATTGAAGGTAGTGAGCACTGGCTTCAGTTTTTAAAGTTTTAAAACATAACATAACATGAAATAAGCCATTGGGCGAATTCCATGTGACAATTAAAAACAGCTGCGCAGCAGCGTATTAAAAAAATACACACATGAAAACAACAAACGCAATTTTAACCTTTTTCGTACTTGCTATATTTGTATTAGCAATGGGTTGTAAAGGCGAACAACAAAAAGGCGGACGCAAAGGCGGCCGTATTAATTACACACTGATTAAGGACTCTATGAAATTGGATGCCACTACAGCTGAAAAGTTTGATGAACTTACAGAAAGTTATGGTAAGAAATCGAAAGAAACCTACGAGTCTTTAAAAGAAGACAAAGCCAAGGCCGAAGAAGCATCTAAACAAATTATGGCGGAAATGGATGCAGAAATAAAAAAAATTGTTGATCCCGCACAGTACGCCATTTATGAGCGTGAAATAGCTATTGAGCGTAAAGGTCGGGAAAAGCACAATATGGAACTGATAAAAACAGCACTGGTTTTAGACAGCACTCAAACCTCTAAGTTTGACCTGGCCAATGAAGCTTTTTACACCACGCTGCGTGCTAACCATGATAACTATCATGGCAAGCCGGATGTGTATCAAAAATATTACGAAGAACTGGATGTAAATCGTAAAAGCGCTTTTCAGCAATTGATGACGCCGCAGCAGTATGAACAATATCTTTCACTGGTTGAAAAATATGGTATTGGAAAACCGGGGAAATAAGCAAAAGACAAAAAAGCGAAAGCTACTGCGCAGCAAACGCAAAAACGAATCCTGGTTTAAATATATAATGTCCGTGCTGCACTTGTGGCTCGGACTTTTATCAGCGCTCATCGTTATTGCTGTATCACTGTCCGGGGCCATTTATGCTTATAAGCATCAGGTAAGCGATCTGTTCAACCGTAAACTGCTGCGTGTGGAAAAGGCGGGTGCCATAAGGCAGCCTGTTGATTCGCTGCTGACACACTTCAACAAAAATTACGGCGAGGCCACATCAGTGGAAATACACCATGATGAGCGAAGAACTGTGCTTGTATCTTCTCGAGGGCGTGAAGCGGCGGGCATATCCTTGTATTACGATCCTTACACAGCCAGGCCTGTAGGTGTTAAAAACAATAAACCCGATGCATTCTTTGCATTCATGCTGGAGTTTCACCGCTATTTACTGCTGGGTGAAGTGGGGAAACAGATAAACGGGGCAGCGGTATTGATCTTTCTTTTTATGCTCATCTCTGGTTTTGTTTTGTGGCTGCCTAAGAAATTGAAGTACTGGCGCAATGCATTTTTAATAAAATGGAAAGCAAAATTTTACCGCCTTAACTATGATCTTCATAACGTGCTGGGCTTTTACAGTATGCTTTTGTTATTCTTCATTGGAGTTACCGGTCTGTATGTTACTTATCAGTGGATGAAGAACGTGATCATTGTAGGACTAGGAGGCGAACAAGTTGTAACAACAGAAGCTTCTGAATCAGTTAAAAAAGAACTAGCCGCTTCTTTTTCAAAAATGCTGGGCACACTGGAAAAAGAAAAGCAATCAGACACACTACAGCAAAAAATTACTGTGGCTCAAATGCTAACCAAAGCAGATTCTATTTATCCATTCAAAGGCATTCTGCAAATTCAGTTGCCCAATGCGCAATCAGCTACCTATGAATTTACAAAAATGAATCACAATCACTTTGCCGGGTTTACTGTTCCGGAAAAAATTACGTTTGCGTCAACAGGTTCCATCCGCGAGGTGAAAGCCTATAGCAACCTTGAGTTGCATGATCAGTTCCGGGCTATTGCAAAGCCATTGCATACGGGTGAGATTATGGGGCTGTGGAGTATTATTGTTTACTCGGTCGTTAGCCTTATAGCCTGCTCATTGTCTATAACGGGTTTTATTATTTGGTGGAAAAAGCGTGGCTAAGCCACAGCTAAATTATTTCAGTTCCGTAATCTTAATGCTTCTGAAAGAAACTTCATCCCCATGATCCTGCAGTAAAATATGGCCTTTGGGGTTCAACCCGAAGTTTTTTACTTCTGCAAATTTGCTGCGTGCCACTAAGGCATTGTAGTAAGGCGCGTCCCGCTGATAGTCCAGCAATTTCCAGCCGTTCAACCAGTGTTCTATACGGTTGTCAGGATATACGATGACCATACCACGGTTCCATTGTCCTATTGGCCTGCGTGCTCTTCCCTCTGGTTTAGCAGGAATTAGATCGTAGAGCGATGCCAGTTTACGATTGCCCACAACGCCCTGTTTTGCATCGGGATGTTTTGCGTCATCCAATATCTGGTACTCAAGGCCCAGTGCCTGGTTATTGTCTTCGGTTACAAAATATTTTACCCCGCTGTTAGCACCTTCCGTAATTTTAAAATCAAACTGAAGAATGAATGCGTCGTATTCTTTTTTAGATACAATATCTCCGCCACCGCCCGCTGCCTGCACGGTTAATGCGCCATCAGAAACCTGCCAGCCTTTAGACGGGAAAGCATCTTTGTTTACACCGCGCCATTGCGAAACGTCTTTTCCGTCAAATAAAAATGAAACACCATTCTTTTTTTCTGCATCAGATAAATAATTTGGAATAAGGTTTACAATAAAAACTCCCTGTAGCGGTGAAGGTTTAATGTTTTGTGTTTGTATGCGAACGTTTTTCCAGCTGATCTGCCTGCCTTCATCTTTTTTATTGTTGATGGCATGCACCTGCAATGCAATAAAACCTTTTGAAGTCACATCATCTATCACGTGCGCCACAGGCACACCATTCAGCCAGGTGCGAATGGAGTTGCCAATGCATTCTACTCTGGCACGGTTCCACTTGCCCTGTTTAAAAGCGTTTTTAGCAGATGGGTTCAAGTCTCCGGTATATAGCCAGTCACGTCGCGCTTCATCGTAAATGCCGCCGCTCCATCCCCGTGGTGAAGGGTCAATCTCAAACTGGTAACCATGCACGCGCCCGTTGCGGTATTCAGGCAGGCTAAGGCTTCTAAACTGGATGCCGGAGTTCATGGTACTGTCAACTAAAAAATCCACTTCCAGTATAAAATCGCCGTAATCTTTTTCTGTAGCCAAAAATGAGTTGGGTTCTCCAGAAACGGTAGTGCCAACGATCGCGCCGTTCTTTACTTCATATTTTGCATTACCATTCAGTTGTTTCCATCCTTTCAGGTCTTTACCGTTGAAGAGGTTTTGCCAGTTGTTGTTTTGGGCTGATAGCGATGCGGATGCGATAAGCAGTAGTAAGAGTAATCCTTTTTTCATCCGTATGTTTTTTGGTACGCCCGCAAGCGGGCTAATGTTTTTGTCGGATGGAACTCCGCTTATACTTTTCTCTGTCTGAGATAAATTTATCATGCTCCGTTTCATTGCGCAATTTTTAAGTGATTTGTTTCAAATATACAATAGCTTTCTGTTTCAGGCTGGCTGAAATACTAAAACGATTTCGGATTGTGCGGGCGAACTTGCTATTGATGCCTGGTTTTTTGAAAGCTTATTGATTGAGATAATATTTCTTAATTAAATACAGATAAGCTGCAAAATGATGATGAACAAAATAGTCTTTTTTGTTTTCATCAAATTTGAATTGCTGATGATACTCTTCATCCGGTATTAATACGATTGGTACTCCTGCCCGCATGTAATTGGATGAAGCAAAGTAATCAGGCTTCTGGTATTGCTGGATGGCCTTTTTAATGGCGAAATTGTACAGCGTGTTGCCAAACAAATTGGTATACTTTTGTTGCAGTTTTCGCGGCCTGTTACTAAATCTTCTAAAGGCGCGGTTGCCCACCATTCTCACCAACAGGTTTTGTTTTTGCAACATACCCTTTGTATGCAACAACGGGTTGATCTCGTGCATATCCTGCAAAGTTTGCACCGTGTAAGGTGATTCAGGTACCCAATCTGCAGCGTTTACAACATTAAAAGCCCAGCCACCTCTTGTCATAAACTCGTAGTCGTAAGCATAGTTCATGTTTCCGGGCTTGGGTCCGGCGCTGCAATAGGTTTTAAAACGAATGTCTTTTGGTAGTTGTCCATCCTGTTGCAGATGCAGCAGGTAGGAGGTGGTAAGAAAAGCAATGGCACCCCCCTGACTGTGCCCGAAAATAAAAAACTCTCTCATGCCAAGTGTATAGTGCTCTTTAATTTTCTGTAACATATCAGCGGCCATAAAGCCCAGCGATACGGCCCAGCCTGTGTGCACAGCAGCTTTGTCATCGCTGGCAAATTTGTAATGAAACAATGTGGAATCGGTTAAGTGCAGCGTGCCATTAGCGGGTATCATGGCAGCGTAAAAATTAGCCAGCCAGCTTGTCTGATCGGCAACTGTTCCGCGGATATCAATAATGCCCACACCATCACTGCGCCTGAAAAAGCTCCACCGGTTTTTTAAACCCACCTCCGGTGAGCGGTAAACCTGTTTATAAGTCAGGCCTTCTTTTTTATGCACGCTGTCGCTAAATGCAACACGGCCACGTGCTAAGGAAAACAGCGCGAGGTATTCCCTTGCATCAAAGCCTGGCTTCAGCCTGTTTTGTGAAAACGTGCTAACTGAGATCAATATTAATAAACCTAACAGAACAAGGCGCATATGAAATTTATTTTTGGCGTTTTAAATACTTTGCAAAATAATCCCATCCATAAAAAAAACCGGGGCACAGCCCCGGAAATTTCTGCTTATAAAAATTTAAAGTTACAGATCTTTCAGATCACCATTCACCTCCCTTACAGCTTTCGCTGCAGTGGCAAATTTATCTTTTTCTTCCGGTGTAAGTTCTATATCAACAATTTTTTCAATACCATTCTTACCAATGATGCAGGGAACACCAAGGCAAATGTCAGTTTCGCCATATTCACCATCCAGCATTACAGAGCAGGGGATCATTTTCTTTTGATCGCATGCAATGGAATGTACAATAACTGAAACAGCCGCACCTGGTGCATACCATGCAGAAGTACCCAATAGTTTTGTAAGCGTGGCGCCGCCCACTTTCGTTGCTTCTGTCACACTGCTTTGCTGTTCTTCGCTCAGGAAGGCAGTGACAGGTACGCCATTGCGTGTGGCTTTGGTCATTAAGGGCAGCATGCCGGTATCACTGTGTGCGGCAATCACCATGCCGTCTACGTCAGAAATAGGGCACTCCATAGCTTCTGCAAGCCTGTATTTAAAGCGGGCACTATCCAAAGCGCCACCCATACCTATAATACGTTCTTTTGGCAAGCCTGAAGTTTTATGAACCAGGTAAGCCATGGTATCCATCGGGTTGCTCACCACAATGATGATCACATCAGGAGAATATTTTATTAGGTGGGCCGTAACGTCTTTTACAATTCCGGCATTAATGCCGATCAGTTCTTCGCGTGTCATACCTGGTTTGCGTGGAATACCGGAAGTGATTACAGCTACGTGCGAACCCGCGGTTTTGGAGTAATCGCCGGTAGTGCCGGTAATTTTTGTGTCAAAACCATTCAGAGATGCTGTTTGCATCAGGTCCATTGCTTTTCCTTCAGCAAAGCCTTCTTTAATATCAACCAGAACGATCTCGGAACAAAAATTTTTGATTGCAATGTATTCTGCACAACTGGCGCCCACTGCTCCCGCGCCAACAACTGTTACTTTCATAAAAATGTATGTTTTAATTTGATAATAAATCGGGTATTTGCAAATTTAACCTTTAAGGGTTAAGAAAGCTGTGCGTGTGATATGATTTTTCTCAGCTTGGTTGTAGCAGTCTAAAATAAATTTGATAAACCTTTTGCCCGGATAGGTCAAAATACTTATTTTTGCCCACCCAAAACCGAATGGAAGGTGCTATTGACCCATGGTGTAATGGTAGCACTACTGATTTTGGTTCAGTCAGTTAAGGTTCGAATCCTTATGGGTCAACAAAAAGGTAGCATAATGCTGCCTTTTTTGTTTTATAACATATTAAAACTTGCCTTAAAGCTGAAATGGCCTCAGTGTAGGATCAATATCAAGGTAGCCGTATTTCCAAATGTAATTTTCGGCTGCATCAGCCGTATTGAAATAGCAAACGTCTTTTTGGTTCCCCAAGTCTTTTTCATCAACGCTTACCAGCTTTAGCGAGCGGTCCTCTGTTCTGATCAAAACTTTCCCATCGCAGTTAATGATACAGTATTTTGGTACATACTTCATTGATGTGAAGGTACATAAAATCCGTATTTACAAAAACGATTATTTTTAAAACCTGCGATCATAGGGCCTATTGTTGCACGCTAATTCTTTTATGTTATTTTCAATCATTATTTTTCATGGCAGCATACAACATTTTTTAATATTTTCAACCAAGAATCAACAAAATGAGAATATTAAAAACGGCTTTACTGCTATTGATGCTGAACTGTTTTTTTAAAAGACATGCTCAGTTTGCATTTCCCGTAAACGGTGTTGCCGATCCGTGCACGGGTTATTTTGCATTTGCTAATGCCGCCATTGACAGGGGAAAAGACCAGCAGATGCATAAAACCATTCGCGATGATAAAAACCTCACCCGCACACTTGAAGCCGGAGAAGATGCGTATATCATATGCACAGGTGATCTGTTTGATATCAAATCCAGCCTTATTACTGATGCTTTTATACAAGGCAGGAAAACTGATTTGAACAATAAGCAAAACCAGTTATTTAAACATTACAAGCATCGCTATGGCATTTAGTAACCGAAAAGTTTTGACTGTCATAACCTGTAGCCTTGTAGTGGTGTTGCTTATGCATACGGCATGTGTATCGTATCGCAAGCGGCCTGCAAAGTTGTATGAGCATGTGCTGAAAAACAATTGCAGCTTTGATGCCGGTATTGTGCCTGGTATTGGTTATGACGGTAAAAAATGGGACACCGTGATGAAGGGTCGCGTTTTATGGGCGCATTATTTATATTCGCGAGGGATCATCAGGAATATTATTTTTTCTGGCGGTGCGGTGTACACACCTTACTACGAATCAAAGGTTATGGGTTTATACGCGCAACAGCTTGGCGTTCCGGCTCCTCATATTTTTTACGATACCCTTGCGGAGCATAGTACAGAAAATATTTTTTATTCTTACCAGATTGCCAAAAAGCAGAGCTTTAAAACACTTGCACTTGTTACCGATCCTTTTCAGTCTTCTATGCTGAAAGGCTTTACGCGCCGCAGGTTTGCCACTGAAATTTATCATTTGCCTTTTATGGTTGATACCCTGCGCAAACTAAATTACCTTGACCCTGTCATTAATCCCGCGAGCGCTTATTACGGAGTGCATTTTAAATCAATTGTAGAAAGAGAAAGCCGCTGCAGGCGTTTCATGGGTACATTAGGCGCATTCATTCCCTGGGAGGGTAAAAAGAAAAAAGTCGGGCCGCTTTAAAAGGTAAAAGTGCCGGTTAGTCGCAGTCCAAAACTTTTATTAATAGCGCCATTCAATCTTGCTTCATACACCACACCGGTGGTTTCGTATAATTTGTCAACCCCATAGCCTGTTTTCCAAAAAGAAAACAATCCGTGCAGGTTGATGCCAAACGAGGGTGTGGCTTGCACACCGGCGGATATACTGCCATCAAATGCATTTGCTTTTGCCTTGTGCGTAAAACTTACCGGGTGCTGAAAAGTTTCCACCAGGTTCCAGTCAGCAGTGGCGTTATAAAAAAGATAACTGTATTTTAATGCAGCACCGGCATTAAAAAGCCTCTTGTTGTACAGCCCTTTCAAATGCAGGCCGGGTCCATTCCATGTAGCCTCGTAAGTACTCCTCAGCAATGGATCAAGGTCATCGGTTAAGTAAAACAATTCTTTAGTTAAGCTCAATCCGGCGCCTGCCAGCACACTCAGGTCAGGACTGTTGTAAACCTTGTAATTGAGATCCATACCGGCCGTTCTCATGCCGCCCTCATTACTTTGCAGGTAAAGTTTCGTTACAGGGTTGGTTCTGTTGTCGCCATCATAATCAAAATCAGTAACTGACCCTTTATACGTCCATAATTTATTGTAATGAATATCTACTGAAAAATTTTCAACCGGTTTATATTGCCCTTTTACAAAAAAACCGGCAGCGTTGATGGGTTTAAAAATAAGTTCTGAAAGAATATTAGGATTGGTGCCCTGCTTGGTTCCGGCAATAGACCATCTGAAATCTTCACTGCGGTATTCAGGCCCTGCCTCAATGGTAAACTGATCTTGCTGTGCTTTTAATACAACAGGCGCCAATAAAATAACAATAATATAGGTTAGCTTATAAAAAGGGCTCATGCAATATTAATTTGTTTAGGTATATTTTGCCGGCTAAAATAAAAAGTAGCAATCACTGAAAAAATGATATAGGCAGCAATGATATATTTGAACAGCGGAGAAATATGGTTCAGCATAAACCAGTCATTGCTGTAAAATAAAATACTTATCGCTGTAACGGCTTTTAGCATTTCCCAACTCCATGCATAGGCGTTCTGATCCATCAGTTCACTTAGGGCATACACATAAATAAAGATGAAAAACCCGTAAACGTAAATGTCCGGGGCACCAATAGCGGCAATATTGCCAAACAAATAGGTGATGAACAACAACAGCACGATCAATTGAAACCAAAGCCAGGTTTTTAGTAATGGAGAGACGGGTGTATCAAATTTTTTCATGGTATACACATCATCAATTTTATACACCGGGTATTTTTCAGCCACATCTGCCGGCCGCCAGCCGGTTGGCATCAGCCAGATGCGTAGTTTGTCCTTCCAGCTTTTGGTGTGCCAGGCATCTTTTATCAAAAGCCATAAATGTTGAAAGTTGATTTTAACGGGGTTCCAGGTATGTACCGGCCTTGTAATGCCATACACCGGCGCCACATCAGGCAGTTCTTCCTGAAACGTGCCAAACAGTTTATCCCAGATGATAAAGATCTGCGAATAATTTTTATCTAGGTATATGGGGTTGATGGCGTGGTGCACCCTGTGGTGCGAGGGAGTAACGATTACCTTTTCCAACCAGCCCATTTTTTTGATGTGAATGGTGTGGTACCAAAACTGGGCAAACAAATGTAAGGGCGCTACTACTGCAATTACTTTATCAGGAACGCCCAGCAAAGCGGCAGGCAATAAAAAAATAGCAAATATTTTTACAAAAGAAGAAATGCTTTGCCTTAAAGCGCAGGCCAGGTTAAACTCTTCGCTGCTGTGGTGGATGAGATGGCTGTTCCAAAAAACATTGTATTCATGCTGGATGCGGTGCACACAATAACCTGCAAAATCAAGTACGATAAATGCCACCACATAAGTAAGCCAGGTTGCTTCTATGTGGTAAAGCGCCCAATTGTTCACCATCCAGCCGTAGCCATAAATGGCAATGCTAAGGCCCAACACGTCTTTTGTTACATTGGTTACGCCGCTTAGCAGGCTGCTGATCATATCGTTCGTGCGCACATTATCGTTGCCCTTCTTCCAGGCATACCATTTTTCAAACAGCACCAGTACTAAGAAGGCCGGCATCGCAATCAATAATATTTTACCGTAGGTCTCCATATTCTATTTCAAATGTATAAATTATTATGGAAAATGGATTTCCGCTTAAATTTTTATAAATTCATTTCATTGCCCGCCTTATTTAGTTTTCTATAAATTTGCTTCTTTCAAAAAACTCAGCAAAACAAAAGAATGAATGGCATTTTAGATTTGGTTGGAAAAACGCCAATGGTGCAACTTCAGCGAATTGGAGCCGGAAACAATGTAAAAATTTATTGCAAGCTGGAAGGCAATAACCCGGGCGGAAGCGTAAAAGACCGTGCTGCTTACAGCATGATCAAAGGTGCGCTGGACAGGGGTGAACTGAAGCCAGGAATGACTTTGGTAGAACCCACCAGCGGCAACACGGGCATCGCGCTGGCGCTGATCGCGGGTTTGTTTGGAATCCAAATAGAACTCATCATGCCGTCAGGTTCCACGCGCGAGCGGGTGCTGAGTATGCAGGCATTTGGCGCCAAAGTGACTTTAACGCCCGCAGATAAAGGCATGGAAGGCGCTATTGACTATGCCAACGAGCGGCTGCAGCAGGGTGGCTGCCTGATGCTGAACCAGTTTGCCAACCCCGACAATCCTAAAATACATTATGAAACAACCGGACCCGAAATATGGAGGGATACCAACGGCGGCATCACGCATTTTGTATCCGCAATGGGCACCACAGGTACCATCATGGGCGTTTCAAAATATTTGAAAGAGCAAAACGCGCAGGTGCAGGTGGTGGGTTGCCAGCCTGCTGAAGGTGCGCGCATTCCCGGTATTCGAAAATGGCCGGAGGCTTACCTGCCAAAAATATTTGATCGCACACGGGTGGACGCGTTTATAGAATTAAGCGAACAACAGGCACGTACAATGACAAAACGCCTTGCAAAAGAAGAAGGCATTTTTTGCGGCATGAGCAGCGGGGGAGCGGTACATGCCGCAGTTGAACTAGCTGAGAGTTTGCAAAGCGGCGGCACCATCGTATGTATTATTTGCGATCGGGGGGACAGGTATTTGTCGTCAGATATATTCAGTTGATTCTATATAAATCGGGTTTGATAATATCAATTCTTATTTTATCACCTTGCTTATAATTTTGTTGGAACCATTGCCTGAGGTTTTTATTTCCTCGAACTCTTGGTTGATTACCTTTAGTTGCAAAATGAAAATGGCCTTTAATAGCATAATGTTCTGAATGGCCTAATAACAATACTACATCTGTTATTCTATTTGGTAATAAAGAGATGTCTTTTTTGGAAAAATTGAAAAATCCTTTGTTCCAGTATTCTTGTCCCAGTATTACCTCAACAGTTTTATGTATGTTATTCGTATTTGGAAATGTTTCGATTATTGCTCCTTCATTTTCTGCGGGTAATTCTATTTCTTTGATTCTCATTTTACCTCTGAAATTCCATTTAGGTTTAATTATGGCAATTAAGTTATCTTCTAAACCTGAAGCAAGTGATATAGGGTAGTTCTTGTATTTTAGGCCTACATCATCTAGAAGTATAAGTATATCTACTGGTTTTGATTTTTCAAGCAATAATTGTATCTCAGCCCTTATCCTAATGTTTGTTCTCTGTGATTTGTCAGCATTTTTATATCCATTCATTCTATTTTTCAGTTTATCAGTAGTCTTACCAATATACAGAACTTCATTATCACTGATAAAAGCATATAGAACGTCTTTTTCTGTTAAGTGCGAAGATATTGTATGATTAAAGTGATTACCACCAACAGTCCAAGAACCAACTTTTTTAAATCCTATGTTAATTAACCGATTCACAGTAAAATTATTTAACTACTATTTCAATTTTTCCTTAAAAAAATCAACCGTACGTTTCCAGGCAAGTTCGGCAGCAGCTTTATCATAGCGCGGCGTGGTGTCGTTATGAAAACCGTGATTGGCATTTTTATACATATACATCGTGTATTCTATTTTATGCTCTTTCAACGCAGCTTCATAAGCGGGCCATCCTTCATTCACGCGCGTATCCAAAGAGGCGTAATGTATGAGCAGCGGCGCTTTGATCTTCTTCACTTCTTCTACCGGTGGCTGTCCGCCGTAAAAGGGCACGGAAGCATACAATTCAGGTATGCGAACGGCCATCATATTGGCGATCCAGCCTCCAAAACAAAAACCCGTTACCCCCACTTTGCTATTACTGCCTTTATGATTTTTAATAAAATCGTGGGCGGCTATAAAGTCTTCCAGCATCTCATCGCGATTGCGTTTTGCCTGCATTGCACGGCCCTCATCATCGTTGCCGGGGTAACCGCCCAGCGGCGTGAGCGCATCCGGCGCTATGGAAATAAATCCGGCAAGCGCTGTTCTTCTGGCCACATCTTCTATATATGGGTTTAGTCCGCGGTTTTCATGCACCACCACTACCGCTCCTAATTTTGCTTTTGTATTCACAGGTTTGCACAGCAGAGCTTTCATTGTTCCTGCGCCTTTTGGCGAAGGGTACGTAATATATTCTGAACTGATTCGGGGATCGTCTGAATGGATCTGAAGCGTTCCTTTATAGTCCGGCATTAAAAAACTCATTAGCGATGTTACAGTAAGGCCGCCTACGGCATACAGAGAAAGTTTTTTTACAAACTCGCGGCGATCAACACGGTTGTGCGCGTAATCATCGTAAAGGTCAAAAACCTCCTGCCGGATCTCTTCTTTTTTAATTTGTTGCATGGTCGTATGTTTTGTTGATTTAAACGATTACTGCATTTTTAAGGCTGCGGGTTTTTTCCTGTATCAGCAATAAATTGGAGCGTAACATACTCTTTAAATGCGATTTCAAAATCTGCCCCATTGTTTTGCAGCGGTTGAACGATTCGGTTTTATGATACTCGTTCAGTTGCTGGCGCAACAAGTCGCGCTTGGCTTCCGGCGAAATAGTATCACGAGACATGATGTTCAGTAATTCCATCAGTCTGAAGCGGCTGACTGCCACACGAAAAGCCATTGTAGAGCGCTCTTCTGCACGGTATTGCTCTACCGATTCTCTGTTGAGCTGGTTTAGCACGTTTTGCACGTACATATTATTTTCTTTAAAAAACTGCGGAAAGTAAAGGTTGCGCCGCCCTTCGTAGCATTGCTGGTCAAAATCTATTGCGCGGATGCGGTATTGATAACATTCAATATCGGGCGTAGCTACTACCACAAAATTATACGCGCGCATATCGCCCAGCAGGCGAACAAAGCAGCGCTCATTAAATTTTACAAATTCTTTTGCCAGTCTTGTTTTATTCGTTTCTTCCCGCTCAAGGTATTGTGATAAAAATACGTCACCGGCTATGCCGGGAATATGTTCTTCTACCAGCGTGCCACCGTCAGTATAAAAAGTAATGCGGTTGGGAGAGAGGATATGTTCCAGCTCAAGGCCGTAAATTCTGGACGCGTCATTGATCTTCATATAGTAATGATCAAAGTTGCTGTTGAATTTATTGATGATGCGGATACGGAAGGGAAGGGAGTTGCCAAAAGCGCAGTAATCTATGCGGGCCACATCAAGCTGGTCTGCAAAACTCATGTCTCCTTCGGTTTTCAATATGGCGTAGATCTTTACAAGACCTTCTTTTAAAAATTCCCAGTCGCGCATATCATATATGGCTTTTTCCCACAATGTGTGGTTGCCAAATTCATCTTTAATAGGAACAGACCAGGTAAAGCGCAGCAAGTCTTTGTGTGAAACGGGCAAATTCACTTCACGGCCCTGCCGTTTCAAATAATCCGAAAGCTCGGCATTTACGGGGTATAAAAGTTTTTTACGCGAAGGTTTGTCATTCAGTTCCTGAATCAGATCCATAGTTCAGCAAGTTACAAAATACTGGTGACTTGTATTTGACGGCAACGTTGAGGTTTGGCATGCAGGGTTCTTGCAAAATATTTCAACCCGGTTCAGGTCCAGAAATACGAGTGCTGCAGGAGATTACGATAATGTCACTGACAATGG
Organism: Bacteroidota bacterium; assembly: GCA_023423285.1. Classification (GTDB taxonomy): domain Bacteria; phylum Bacteroidota; class Bacteroidia; order Chitinophagales; family Chitinophagaceae; genus Niabella. Next base: position 113 of record JAFAFV010000111.1, on the reverse strand, counting down.
CAGGCAAATATTGGAAAAGATGAGGCTAATGGAATCTGAAAGGAAGTTCCCTTTGATCAATTCCGGTAAATCATTTCCTTTCAAGGTTCTGTATTTCTTTGATGCCTTTATCC
>JAFAFV010000084.1 GCA_023423285.1 Bacteroidota bacterium | reverse complement strand
TAGACGGGTTATCCACTACCCGCTTCGCTTCAATTTGATTTAATGTTTCGCTTGCGGGTGTGGATAACCCTGCAATACTACCGGTATCTAAGTTTTGTTTTTGCCAAATTAATAGATATTTTATTGGTGATAAATAACCCAGGGCTTTGTGAGGCCTTTCGTTATTATAATCTTCACGCCATTGCCCACACATTTCACGAACCTCACTGAGGCTATAAAATAAGTAGGCGTTCAAAAGTTCTCTTCTGATACTGCCATTCTTTCTTTCAATAAGCGCATTTTGCATGGGTTTGCCAGGTTGAATAAATTGCAGCGTGATTTTGTTTTGTTCGCACCATTCACAAAGTTTATGGCTGATAAATTCAGGGCCATTATCAACCCTGATGTTATGAGGTTTTCCTCTTTGTGTTATGAGCTTTTCTAACACACGTATGACACGGAGTGACGGCAGGCTGGTATCTGCTTCGATGCAAAGAGACTCTCTGTTAAAATCATCCAAAATATTGAGCAGCCGATATTTCCTACCATCTGTCAAACTATCACTCATAAAATCTATACTCCATATCTGGTTAGGTGCCGTGGGTATCACCAACGGTTGTTTAACGCGCTCTGGCAGGCGTTTCTTTGGCCTGCGGCGGATATTAAGGTTCATTTGCCGGTAAATCCTGCGAACCCTTTTATGGTTCCATTTTTCTCCACGATTACGCAAGCGGTAATAGCATTGCCAAAAACCAATATTGGGATGTTTGTTGATCAGCGCTGTTAACGCATCCTGTATGGCATTGTCATCTTTGATCTTCGTGTGATACTGAAAACTGCTTCTGGATAATTGTACTATTTCACAGGCCTGACTGATATTGCAGCGCTCCTCGTGTATTAACACCTGAGCAAGCTGTTTTTTATCGGCAGGCCTCAGAACTTTTTTGCAATTAAATTTTGTGCCGCCTGTAGCTTGAAACTTACCTCAGCATACATCTGTTTATACTGGCTGAGTTCGGCTTCCAGATCCTTCAAACGTTTGACATCGCTGGCTTCCATGCCGCCATACTTTGCTTTCCAATTGTAGAACGTGGCTTCGCTGATGCCAAGTTCCCGACAAACCTCTTTGGCGGAAATACCTGATTCCTGTTTCTTAATGGCAGCCACTATCTGGCTCTCCGTAAATTTTGTCCTTTTCATGATTTCTGACAGTTTTTAAAATTAAAGATTTACTCTAATTTAAAACTGACGAATTTGGGGTACGCTTACATAATCTTTTTGAGTCCGCTTGCGAACCCGAAATTGTCCTTTGTTCATAACGGTTGAACTGATTTTGTGTCAACCTATTTTAGGACGAGGCAAAGTTTCATAAAAATAAAAAGGCTTCATAAAAAACGAAGCCTTTAAAAATATAGAATTTTTAGTTCCATCCGGGATTTTGATTTTGCAAACTTGGATTTGCCTGCATTTCTCTTAAAGGTATTGGCCACAGCAAAGCATGTTCAGGAATGGCCCCCACTCTTGTCGACCCTTCGGGCTTGTTTTGTATTTGGGCATTTGCAAGAGGCACCCATCTTAATGTGCCTGATTGCATACCATCTGCTTCAGGGTACAATCTTGTTCTGCGAATATCATCCCAAATCTTAAACTCCAAAGCAAATTCATGCAAACGCTCTGTTAAGATAGAATTTATTAATGCAGTGCCGCCGGCAGTTTCATCAGCCAATCCCGCACGCCTGCGCACCTGGTTTAAGTATGTTCTGGCTTCTGCCTCCTGCCCTGTTCTTGCCAACCCTTCTGCCGCAATCAATAGTATTTCTGCATAGCGTATCATGGGCATATTATAATCACCATCGCGGCCACTTCTCAAACCGGTTTCATCAAACCATGCCCAGTTTCCAATATTATTTAATGTATGTGTTACGCCGGTAGCATCTGTATACGTACGAAAAAAGAATTGTTTTTCCATACCACGTATATCATTTGGGGCGTAGCTGTTTATAATTATATTAGATGGTAGATAAGCATTATAAAGCACATCTCCACCCGGGCGAAACACATTGTTATTATTGGCATCTTTCCATTGAAACGCATCTGTACCAATTGACCGCACCGCATAAGAATTACCAACATTAAAACTTGTCATGTTATACTCTTTTGCATAAATGATTTCATTTGAACTTTTCGTGGTTTTAATCACGTTAAAGGCAGAGTTGAGGCCGGTAGATGTTCCTGCAGGATCAATGAGGGCGTGCTTACCTCCTGTGATAACATTCTTGGCCATATTTGCAGCTTTTGTGTAGTATTCGTTACCACCATTTACAGGAGCGCCCGCCCATTGCAGGTATACCTGGGCCAAAAGCGACTGCGCCATGGGTTTTGTAACATAATTACTGTTATTATAAAATGCTTTGTCAGGCAAGGCATTGCCGCCTGAAATGTCCAGCAAATCCTTTTCAATGAATTTATAAATTTCTGCTGCCGGTGTGCGTTCTTTAAAAATACCTTCTGTTGAAGTATATGCTTCAGAAATTAAAGGCACATCACCATAATCTTTTACCAGGGAAAAATATGCTAAAGCCCTGAAAAACTTGCCTTGGGCAACATAGTTGTTAATAGTAGCCTCATCTAAAACGCTGGCCATGCCCGGAATATTGGAGATCACAAAATTAGCCCTTGAAATGCCGATGTAGTATTCACTCCATAATTTTTGTGAGGCTGAGTTAAAAGATTCAATATTGAAATTGCTGGTTTCTGAAGCGTTGGTGAAGGCCCTGTCTTTTCTTTTATCAACAAATAGCCCAGACATTACGCCACCCCACATCGTGGCTTTGGGCGTCCATCCGCCATCAACATCTATATTATGGAGGTAAGGAACTCCGCCAAAATACAAACCGTTTACAGCAGATTGTGCGTCTGCGGGGGTTTTCCAGAACAAGCCGGATATTTTAGTATCAAGTGGCTCTTCTTCCAAAAATTTGTTGCACGAAAAAAATAACATAGAACTTATTCCCGCATAAATAATAATCGCAGGATATTTTATATTGATTTTCATATTACTGTTTTTAATTGTTTCATTAAAATGTGATGTTAGCCCCAATAGTGAAAGTTCTTGCACGTGGATAAGTAAAGAACTGGCGGTTAGCTCCCCATTTATTATCTCCCAAACGTGAAGAGTTGTCAGGATCATATCCCAAATAATCAGATGACGTGATCAGGAAAGCATTATTCAGGTTAGCATACACGCGCAAGCCTGAAAAGCCGCTTTTGCCAACTGTTGCCGGAGAGAAAGTATAACCGAGTTGAAACAGATTACCTCTAAGGTAAGAGCCGTCTGCAATCCAGGTATCATCAGCATTTGCATTGTTTCCCCTGCCAAAATTAGCCAGGCGAACTGCCTGTGCTGTACCTGATGGGTTCAGTGTGGGGTGCCAGGCATCTGTATATAATCTGTCAATACCGCTTGTAAGAAACCTTGCTTCTGTAGAGTGAAAGAACTCCTGCATTACCTGCACGCCCCAGGTAAATTGTAAATCAGCGGTAAAATCAAAGTTTTTATAATTCACAGTATTGATAAAAGATCCCATCCAGCGTGGTAATCCATGGCCAAGTATCTGGCGATCTTTGTAAGTAACTTTTTCACCAATCGGTGTGGTCGCAGATACATTCATGGTTTCTGTATTCCAGTTGGCAATATTACCATCATAAATACCTGCTCTTTTAAAACCAAAGAAGGTTGCCAGTTCTTCACCTTCTCTGATAAGAATATCATAACCAACAAAACCATCAGTAGTAATTTGCCGCTTACCTGAAATAGGATCAATTGAAGCTCCCTCATCAAGTTTTTCAACACGGCTTTTGTTATAACCCATATTGATGGTAGAAGACCATTGAAAATCTCCATTTCTTACAGGAAAGGCTGTAAGCATAATGTCTACACCACGGTTAGAAACTGAGCCGATATTATCCATAACTGAAGAAAAACCTGTAGAAAGTGGTAAAGGCCTGCTCAGCAATAAATCTGATGTGTGCTTGTAATAATAAGAAAGTTCGAGACTTAAACGATTATTTAATAACCCCAGATCAATCCCTGCATCCCACTGAACTGTTTTCTCCCATTTCAGGTCAGGGTTTGGCATGTTGCTGAGGTATGAAACAACCCGTAACTGATCTCCAATAATTGTATTGGACTGGCCTACGCGTGATAATGATGCATACGTACCTATTTCTGAGTTGCCGGTAACACCTATTGATGAATGTAGTTTTAACCTGTTAATGGCTTCAACGCTTTCCATAAAAGGCTCGTTTGAAACCAACCAACCCAAACCTAAAGATGGAAAGAAGGCATATTTATTATTTTGACCGAATTTGGAAGAACCATCATATCTGCCTGTAACTGTTGCCATATAAGTATTGTCATAAGAATATGCCATACGCAGGAAATAAGAATTCATTGTCCATTTATCATAATCGCTACCCACCGTTGGGCGGTTTGTTCCTCTACCTAAATTATAAATATCAAAATAATCATCTACGTACCTGCTGTCAGAAGCTGAAAAGTAATTGTATGTATTTCCCTGCCATGACATACCAGCCATTGCATTAACTGAGTGATTACCCAAAAGTTTTTTATAAGTCAGATACGTTTCTTCCTGCCAGTACATGTTGGAGGAATGGGAAGAGGATGCTGTTCCTTCTGAATTTTGATTGATTAACGGGCGCGGGGTAAATGGCGTATAGTTTGCCGTGCGATTATTATGATAATCCACACCCAATTGAGTTTTTAACTCCAAATCCTGGGTAAGATGGAATATAAGCGCCGTATTACCAAAAACCTGTGTGCGAAACTGCATAGCCTTGATCCTTTCCAGCAACTCTACGGGATTGCCTACTCCCTCCGGACTGAAATTTTGTTTAGGGCCATTAGGATTACTCTGGTCAATAGGTATAGCCGTAGTTCTTACATTATTGGTTTGAGCATAGGTGCCATCAGCCATCTTTACTGGTAAAAAAGGAAGTTGCTCAATCATGGTACGCAATGCCCCCTGGCCGTAGGGATTATCTGAAGTTCGGTTGCCCCACGTGTGGTTCACCAATAAATTAATTGAACTTGACAACCAGTTGGTAACTCTTTCATCATAAGCCAGTTTTGCATTTATGCGCTTAAAATAAGAATTAAGCAAAACGCCCTGCTGATCCGTATAGTTTAAAAATGCACCAACTGATGACCCGTCTGAACCACGCTGAATATTAAGCTGGTGATTATGTGAGATAGCTGTGCGGGAAGCCTCTCTTTGCCAGTCAGTATTATACTTTGGCGTTCCATCCGCATTGAATAATTCGGGGTCAGTAAACAGTTGCGAAAGATCAGTGGTGAAATTAGTTCCCCGCCATGCATTTGAATTCTCTAATCCCTGTTTAAAAGCAGCCATCCATTGATTGGCATCCATAACATCCATATATCTGGCCATGCTTCCCACCGATACTGATCCATTATAAGAAAGTTGAGAGCGCTTACTTCCACTGAGCCCTCTTTTTGTGGTTACAAGAATAACTCCATTTGCGCCCCGGGCTCCATAAATAGCAGCAGATGACGCGTCTTTCAAAACCTCAATAGATTCTATATCATTCGGATTAAGAAACTGGAAATTGGACATAACCACTCCATCCACAACGTATAAAGGATTGGCAGATGCATTGATGGTGGCAAGGCCACGAATAATAACACGCATTTCTCCGCCGGGCTGGCCTGTATTAGAAAAAATATTCACACCTGCTGCTTTCCCTTTCAAACCTTCAAGCGCATTAAATGATTGTGCTCTGATAATGTCTTCACCTCTTGCAGTAGCGATGGAACCTGTAAGGTCTGATTTACGCATTGTACCATAACCAACTACCACAACTTCGTCTAAATCGCTGACGCTTGTTGATAATGTGATAGTGCCAACAGCGGTTCTTGAATTAACATTGATTTCTACCGTACCAAACCCTACAGAACTTACCTCCAGTACAGCATTGCCATTGGTTACATCAATAGAAAAATAACCGTTCGCATCAGATACTACGGAATTTTGAGTCCCCCTTTCTGTAATGGTTGCCCCAGGCACACCTTCACCTTTGTCGTTAACAACCCGCCCCGTTATGGGAACAGCTTTTACAACATTTGATGCTGATGCATGAGCCGTATTATTAAACACCGGCACAATAAAACTGAAACTTAATAGCAGCACGATGGCAGCCGTACGCGATAGTTTCATGAAGCTTTTTGACTTCAAAATTTTAGTTTTTGTTTTCATAAATGGCATTTTGATTTTTTTTATTAGAGAATGCTTAGTCTTTCTATTCTATTACAGCAAGCGATTTGAGCGAAATAAGTAATAATTAATCCGGCACATGAGAGCTATTGTTTAAAGGTATAACAAAATCCTTCTCTGTATAAGATAATCCCCTTATTTTTTAATCGCATATTATATCATTTATCGTGCAGGCTCATTGAATAAGGCGCAGCAGCCATTGTAGTATTACGGCTTCTATTAGGGCTTGCGCTCATACCAAAGTTGATGACACCGCCTTTGAACAATTCAAAATGATCAAGGTAATTTTTGGTAACAGGCTTGCCATTGAGCGTTAAAGAACTTACGTATTTATTGTCTTTACCTGCCTGCGGCGCGTTGATGGTAAGTTTTTTGCCATTCTCAAAAGTAATTTCTACTTTTTTAAAATAAGGCGTGCCGGTTACATACTGCGTGCTGGCAGGTGTAACGGGGTAAAAGCCCATTGCAGAAAAAACGTACCAGGCGCTGGTTTGACCGTTGTCTTCATCACCGCAATACCCATCGGCCCAGCTATTGTACAGCCGGTCCATTATTTCGCGCACCCAATACTGGGTTTTCCAGGGTTGCGTAGTATAGTTATACAAATACACCATGTGCTGAATGGGCTGGTTCCCATGTGCATACTGGCCAAAGTTCATGATCTGCATTTCACGCATTTCATGAATGATGCCTCCATATTTTGAACCTGTAAAATCCGGCGGCATGATGAACACTGAATCCAGCATTCTTATAAACATTTTATCTCCGCCCATTAAGTTCTTCAGCCCTTCTACATCCTGAAACACGCTCCATGAGTAGTGCCAGCTATTACCTTCGGTAAAGTCTCCGCCCCAGGCATAAGGATTGAAATATGATGCAAACTGTCCGTCTTTCTGGCGTGGTGCCATTAATAAATGTTTGGGATAAAAAAGCTTTTTATAATTCATAGCACGCTCCCTGTAAATATTAATTTCCGATGCAGGTTTGCCCAACGCTTTACCCAAAACGTAAATAGCATAGTCATCATAAGCATACTCTAATGTGCGGGCCACGTTTTCATTCACGCCTACATCGTTAGGCACATAACCCAGTTTGTTATAATGTTCTACACCGCGGCGACCCGTTGCATTTGGGCCTTCGTTGTTGGCGCCGTGTATAAGCGCTTCCCACAGTTTATTAATGTCATAGCCGCGTGCGCCTTTGATGTAGGCTTCTGATACCACTGATGCAGAGTTATTGCCGATCATAATGCCGCGGTAACCCGGGGAAGACCATTCGGGCAGCCATCCGCCATGAATGTAATCATTGATCAGCCCTTCCTGCATTTCTTTTGCTACAGAAGGGAAAACAAAATTCAGGAAAGGATATAAGGCCCTGAACGTATCCCAAAAACCTGTTCCGGCAAATTTTTTGCCCTGCTCAGCTTTGCCGGTGTATGGGCTGTAATGCACCCATTGACCCAGAGAATTTTTTTCATGCATGGCAAGAGGGAAAAATACCATGCGGTACAGGCAGGAATAAAAGGTACGCATCTGCTCATCTGTACCACCGCTTACTTTGATGCGCCCGAGCGTATTGTTCCAAATATCGCGTCCCTGTTTTTTTACGGTTTCAAAATCTTTATTGCCAATCTCTTGTTTCAAATTCAGCTCTGCCTGGTCAAAACTAATAAAGGAGGTAGCCACCTTTGCTGTAACCACATCTCCTTTCTTTAAATTTTTAAATCCAATTACTGCTCCTGCATGTGTGCTCTTCATTTCATCATCATCGCTAAAATGATCATTGCTCCATGTTTTATCAAAATCAAATTTTTTATCAAACTGAATGACAAAAAAGTTTTTAAAATTCTGCGGTACAGAACCACTGTTGCGGGTGGAGTAACCGATTACTTTATTTTGAGAAGGAATGATCTTTACATAAGAACCTCTGTCAATGGCATCAATAATGATTGAACCCGTATCGGCAGTTGGAAAGGTGAACCTGAAAATGGCAGCGCGCTCTGTTGGGGTAAATTCAGTTGTTACATCAGGGTCTGCCAAGTACACTTTATAATAATGCGGCTGCGCCACTTCTGCCTTATGGCTGAACCAGCTTGCGCGGTCGTCTTCTTTAAATTTAAGGCTGCCTGTAGCAGGCATCATTGCAAAATAGCCGTAATCATTCATCCAGGGCGAGGGCTGATGTGTTTGTTTAAAGCCGCGAATTTTATCAGCATCATACCGGTACATCCATCCATCGCCCATTTTGCCTGTTTGTGCTGACCATAAGTTCATTCCCCACGGCAGGCCCACGGCCGGATACGTGTTACCATTTGAAAGTTCAAATTTAGAAAGGGTTCCCATCAGGGGATTTACATAATCAACAGGCGAAAAATTTTGGGCATAGCCTGCCGTAAACATTGTTACTGCGGCAAAAAGCAGGGTAACTTTTTTCATTGAATATGATTTATATTTTATTAAAAAATAAAAACTTTTTTATTTACCTGATACTGTTGTTACTCTTATATTCATCCCACAAATCTGATACAGACTTACCAAAAAGAGTAATCCATAAGTGGGTATTATAAGTGGCGGTACGAAGGGCGTAATCAAAAGCCTTTACGCTGCCCGGCTTTTTATTTTCGCACCAAGCCAAAAAGCGCGCTGTTACACGATAACCATTATCATATTTATGAGATGGGCTGACTGTTGGCAGGCTCCAGCCGCCTTCTGCATTGGCCACGCCATATTTATAGCGCACATAATCCGCTATTCCTTCTACCAGCCACCAGGGATTGTAGTTAGGATAGCTTTGCACAATGTGCATCACCTCGTGCGTCACCACATCAATATCTTTAGGCTGCTTATCAAACCAGCGAGGGTTGAAGATGATTGTGGTACCACTGGCCGCTGCCACACCTTTGTATGCCGTGTCAATACTGAACAAAACGGTTTTGGTAGCATTGGAGTTGTACTCCTTTGCAATTTTAGGATATAGGGTAAAGAAGGTTTCTATTAATTGCTTTTTCAAATCCATATTAAATCCTGCATCATTATTTTGCCAGATCAGGGCGTAGCCATTTTGCTCAAACTTTGTAGCATTCCAATCAAACGATTTAGTGGGCGTGGTATTTTTTGAACAGGAGATAAAAATAAAAATACAGCAACAAACAAATCCTAAAAGTGATAGTTTGTTGTTCATTATCAAAAATAAATTTAGTTTAAATATAATATAATAATGGTCCTGACCTTTTTAGCCAAGACCATTATTGTTATAAATGAAGTTTAAGTTTCAATTTAATAGCGATTAATAATAATCCAAAAGCCTCCACTCTGAAATTTGAATCAGACCTGCTCCATTAATTGCTGTAATATTTAATCTGTAATATCTATAGCTTACTTCATTGGCTAAATTAAACGTACGGGTAAAAGTTCTGCCAGCAAAAGTTTCTCCGGTTCTTGTATCAACAGTCGTCCAACTAGCCCCATCATTAGATCCCTGTAAGTTCCAGTTCTTTGGATCGCGTTCCGGAGCATCATTACCTGAGGTTATAGTGTACGCATCAATATTAGTAACCGCGTCAAAAGCTAATTGAACATAAAAATCAGTACGATAGTTAAAAGCAAGGTATTTGGAATTAATATTTCCATCTGTTAGTTTTCCTAATGCTTCGTTTGTACCATTTCCCGGATGATTACCAGTAAGAACGCCGTTAACTGTTATATCTCTTGAACGAATTGAAATATTATCTATTTTAAAATAAGTAACCGATAAGCTGCTGTCAATTGTACCTGATGACACACTTACTAATTTAACAGGCAACATGTATTTTGTATCGAGAGAAAGGAATTTGGGATTAATGATTATTGATAGCGGCTCTGAACTTGATTTTCCTTTTTTAACGACAGTACTTGTAGCTGATAATGTATAAGCATTTGCGGGTAATGGTTGATAAACATTGCCTGTATAAGCATTTAATTCATTATACTTTGAAACGAGGCTGTTGTCAACACTAAACTCACCAGTAATATCTGTAGGAGCGCCATTAAACCCCGTGTAGTAAAAGCCAAAAGTGGCAGTTTGTGCTGAATCTACTTTTAAGAGATTAAGTTTACTACGATCCTGATAAGCCTGTGGCATGTACGATAATCCTTCTTTCAGGGTATACAATTCTTCTTCCTTAATGCAGGATGTAAAAAGAACTGATGCCATCACCATCAACAATAAAATTTTGCGCATTAAATTATTTACTAATACTTTTTTCATATTCTTATTTTGTATTTTTCTAAATTCAACTGCTCTTACCAACCCGGATTTTGTACCAGATATTTATCTTTTAATATTTCATCGTTAGGTATAGGCCATAAATAATCGCGCGGTAAAAACCTTCTTTTCTGTACCAGCGTTTTTTGATAAAATGCATCACCGCTGGCATTCATATTCATTCCATACACATCAGCTCCCATTGTTTCAGGCGCTATCTTCCACCTGCGCACATCAAAGTATCGCACATTTTCAAATGCCAATTCTACCATGCGCTCGTGGCGTATAATATTGCGCACGGCATCCTTACCTACCGGAGTTTCAATAAAACCTGGCCCTGAACCATATTGTGGGATACCGGCACGCTGCCTTACAAAATTTACAGCAGCAATTATTTCTTCATGTCCTGGATTTGATTCATTCAGCGCTTCAGCATAATCTAAAAGCATTTGGGCCAATCTTAAATAAACCCATCCTCTTCTTCCATTGTTAGGAGCCAACTGTTTGCGAACAATGTAACCAGTTGAGGTTACGTCCCAGGTACTTTGCGTTATACTGGAATTTCCTCCCAGTTCAAATACAGGTATCACTTCTGTACCGCTTGTACCCTGATTTTGCCAGTAACTTCTGTTGTACGTTACACCCACATAAAAACGTGCTTCACGATTTACCCACTGATTGAAGGTTGATCTGGATTTTGGATCATAAGGCGATTGAAAATTTGAAAAACCTGAAGACTGATAGCCTGAATTTGGATGATTTATAGGTAATCCGTTTCTCATATTGTATGCATCCACCATACTCTGATTGACGGCTAAAAATCCTGCACCTTTTCCTACATCACTACCGTATCCCACCAATTTTGGAGTAACATCATACCAATAGTCTCCTGCGCTACCAACCATCGCTTTTCCCCAAACCCATTCCACATTCCAGTCATTCATCATAACGTTTTTACAGGATTTATATGCTGCCCTGAAAGGATCCGCATCAGATTCGGTGTATAAAGTATAGGTGGATGGAACAAATTCGGTAAGGAAAGCTTTGAACGCATCTGCAGCCAACTTCCATTTGTTTGGATCATAAGTTTGATTGATTAATTGTGTACCATCCTTATTTTTCAAACTGGCATATTCCTGATTGCCATTAAACAGTGGGCTGGCAGCTAATAGCAATACCTGCGCTTTATATGCTTTACAAACACCTGTCGTAATGCGTCCCCATTCATTATTTAGCGGTTTATTTGCAGGTTGGTTTCCGCCGCCGATTGTTTCCGATTGTTTCAATTCCGCATATGCCTGATCAAGTTCTGTGGTAACATAAGCAACACAAGAGTCAAATGGTGTGCGCGGAAAAAAGATTTCATCCCCAGTACCGTTAACCGGAACAACATCTTTAAGGATGATCACAGGGCCGTAAAGCCGCATCATCCAGTAATAAAAAATTGCTCTTAATGCACGGGCTTCTGCTTTATAACGCATTTTAAGGTGATCAGATACTTCAGCGGGATTAGCTCCGTCAATTTTAGCAATAAAGTCTGTTGCAGTTCTAACCGGTTTGTACCAATTAATCCAAAAGGTGCCGCCCACATTATTATCCCATGTACTTTGATTGAGGTTGTTGGACATTACCCAGGATAATGACCAGTAATTAGCTTCATCTGAAGCTCCCGTCCATGGGCCGGAGTAACCTGCCCCCGGTGCAAACCTGCTTCCAAACTCATCAGGTATATTAGTATAAACCTGAGCCAGATAAGCTCTTGTATTTACTAATGACTTAAAGATTTCTTCTTCTTTTAAGAGGTTGTCTGGTACCTGGTCAAGAAACTTTCCACATGAGGAGAGCATTAGTACAAAGGACGACAGAATAAATATTTTACGCATTGTATATCTCATTTTTAAACGATGATTAAAAATTAGCTTGAAGACCTATTGATAAGTTTGTGGTATTTGGATATGTATTACCATTACTTGTGTTCAATTCAGGATCCCACAATTTAAACTTACTCCAATAAAACAGGTTTACTCCTGAAAGATAAATGCGCGCACTGCTGAGGCCTAATTTTGCAAACGGCGCTTTAGGAATATTGTATCCCACATCAAGTGTTTTAAAACGAAGGAAACTAATATCTTTTACCCACCAGGTGCTGGCATGGTTATTATTGGCCGTAGCTGTAGCTCCCCAGCCCAAGCGCGGGAAGAACGGATTTTCAGCTTTGTTCTCCTCTGTCCATCGGTCAGTTGTTATCATAAATACATTACCATCATTGCCCCCGCCGCTGAAAGGCATCCTGGCATTGCCACCCATGGTTCTGTATGCTCCTGAAAGTCCTTGAAAGAATGCGCTTACATAAAAACGGTAAATATTAAAGTTTACACCAAAACCATAAACCAGGTTAGGTACATCGCCCCTGCTTATTTTTGTTTGATCGTAAATATTAACTACTCCATCGCCATTCAAATCTTTGTATTTAATATCGCCCACCCTAGGGTTTCCCAATGCTATTTGCGAAGGACTGTTGTCAATTTCTTCCTGACTTTGAAAGAGTTTTTCAGCTATGTACCCAAATCCTGCAAGAATATTTTGGCCTCTTCTTTCCTGATAAGGATCAGCAAAGGGAGCTTGTTTGTTTTCACGTAGTACGTCTTGGTTATATGTAAAAGTACCGCGGAATGAAGCCGTAACATTGTTTACAATTGGTATTGGCTGTAACTCAATTGTACCATCGAAACCAGAAGCGTCAACTATACCATAGTTACCCACCGGGTTGTACTGTAAACCTGCATAACTGGGAAAATCAGCACGTGTAAGGAACACACCCGTTCTATGAGATTTGAAATAATCAAGCACGAAGGAAAGTTTATTGTTAAACACATTAAATTCCAGACCTATATCCTGAGTATGCGCTGTTGCCCAATGAACGTCTGCTCCATATTGAGAAATATTTAGGCCAGACATACTTATGTTATTGCTAGGGGTACCAAACCATATGCCATTAGCACCCGTTGTAATAAGTGTAAGATAGCCAAAACGCAGCCCGGTTCCCGGAGCACCGGCAATACCATTTGAATAGCGTACTTTAAAAAACTGAAATATATTAGATAAGGGCTCAAAGAATTTTTCTTTAGAAAGCACCCAACCAACACCTACAGAAGGAAAGAAACCAAAGCGGCGCGATGGGGCATAATTTTCTGAGCCATTATATCCTGCACTAGCTTCAAGAAAATATTTTTCAGCATACCCATAACTTATTTTACCAGCAATATTTTGTTGGCGATAAGGAATATACGCACTCAAAGTTCCTGAGAAAGGAAATAGCTGGCTAAGCTGATTGTAAACAACTGTTGAGTAAATGTGATGCTTGTTGAAATTGCGATCATATTGTATCTGCCCCTGTGCGGTAAACTGCCTTCTACCATTATTATCTCTCGAAAAGCCTACGTCGTCCGATCCGGCAACCATTTGCTCAAGATTCAGACTGCCATCTTCTTTATAAGGCTGTGCCTGATTTAAATAATAAACGGTTCGGCTTCTGTTTCTCCGTTCTGTAGCCTCATTAAAAATATCATAAGAGTACATACCAGTTAAGGAAAGGCCTTTCGTTATAAAATCAAGATTTTGATCAAGGGTAGCATTGGTATTTACTTTAGAAGTAAATATTTTATTATATCCTGTTTGTGTAACTGCTGCCCACGGGTTTGGTGATGGCGTATTACCATATCCTATTCCTGATACAAGATTACCCGGGTACATTGGTGGATAAAATACAGGACTGGCATTTTGAGCCTGTAAAAATGCAGCCCCAGCACCCCATCCAGGTTCATTAAAATTAGTAATATAACCACTCACGTATAATAAAAACTTAGTAGTTTTTGTCCAATTCATATCAACGTTTGATGTAAAATTGAAACGTTGAAATTTCGTTTCAGCATCATAACTTACATTAGGATCAGTTTTGATCAAAGATTTTTCATCGTAATAGGCTACAGAAGTATAAAATTTTGTGTTTTCAGAGCCCCCGGTTGCACTTACATTCAAACGTCGGTTGGGAGAATATTTATTAAATAATAACTCCATCCAATCTATGTTGGGATAAACATAAGGATTTGCCGTTCCTGATAATGTGCTGTCCATATAAGCCTGTGTAAACTGCGGCCTTTGACCTGAGGCAATTAATGCTTCATTCTTCAACTCCATATAAGTTTTAGCATCAGTGAGCTCAGGCGTTTTTGTAAATGATGTTACGCCCTGATTGTAATTAAACATTAAATTCACCTTTCCGGGTTTACCTCGCTTGGTATTAATTAGAACCACCCCGTTTGCACCCAAAGATCCATAAACTGCTGTAGAGGAAGCGTCTTTTAAAACAGTAAACGATTCAATATCCTCAGGATCAACACTATTCAAATCACGGCCTTGTACACCATCTATAATTACCAATGCTCCACTTTGGCTGCCACCAAATGTTTGAATACCTCTAATCCAAACATCTGCACTGTTACTGCCAGGTAAACCGCTACGCTGTACGCCTACCAAACCTGCAACACGGCCAGCCAACATGGTACTCAAATTAGCTACCGGGTGTTGTATTTCTGTTGCTTTTATTGTGGTTTGTGCTCCAACCACACTTACCTTTTTTTGCCGCCCATAGCCTACTACAACTACATCATTTAAACTTCCTGCAACAGCATCAATAACGATGTTTTCTATCAATCTTTCCCTGACCACTATTTTACGAATGTTGTATCCAATATGGCTAAAAAACAAAGAATCCCCGGTTCTGGCAATAATAGCATATTGACCATCGGTATTTGTTACAGCAGTAACACCGGACCTCTGATTCTGTACTGTAACACCTTCCATTATATTATTAAGGTTGTCTCTTACAGTACCGGATATTGTAATATCCTGACTGATATTTTGTGCCGTTAATAATAAAGGACAAAGCAGGCCAAAGAACAGCACGGTTCTAATGAGTAAGGCTTTTGAATTTCGCATAAGGCAGTTATTTTTAATTTAACAGTAAGAATTTAGTTTAAAAAAGCATGCTTAAGTCATACAGGAAATGTCTTCTAAAACGTTTTAGCAATCATTTTATAAAAAAGGGTTATGCACCCTGTCAAACAATCATCGAAAATTAGAACACAATTCTATGAAAAAAAATTAAACTGACAAATTTTTATTGCAATCTTTTT
>JAFAFV010000051.1 GCA_023423285.1 Bacteroidota bacterium | reverse complement strand
ATGGCACCCACTCTCCTTTTGTATTTGAATTTATAACCAAAGTAATGAACGACTTTACAAAATATTACGACTATGAAAAAGTAGAATCGCTGCGAAAAAAACTGCTACAGGATAAAACCGAACTCACCGTGGAAGATTTTGGCGCGGGCTCTGCTACTACAAACTCCAATGTGCGAACAATTGCTTCCATTGCCAAAAGTGCTGCCAAGCCAAAAAAGTTTGGACAGTTGCTCTACCGCATGGTCAAATATTATGGTTTTGGAAATGTGCTGGAGTTGGGCACTTCACTGGGTATCACCACGGCGTACCTCGCTCTTGCAAATAACACGGCAAAAATTACTACGCTGGAAGGCTGTGGCAATATTGCCGAAAAAGCAAGAAGAAATTTTATTGACCTGGGTCTGAACAATATTGACATTGTACGCGGCAATTTTGATGATACGCTTGAGGAAGTGCTGATCAGGAACAATCCGGTTGATTTTGCTTTTATTGATGGCAACCACAGGCAGGAGCCTACCGAAAGATATTTTAACCAAATATTGCCATATACGCACAACAACAGCATCCTGGTTTTTGATGATATTCACTGGAGCGCAGGCATGGAAGCCGCCTGGAAGAACATTGTAGCGCATGAATCTGTAACGGCCTACATTGATCTCTTTCACATCGGCATCATCAGTTTTAGAAAAGAATTTAGAGAAAAACAGGAATTTACCGTTAGGTTTTAATCATAAATACAGCATTCATTCTGTAACAATTTTGTAGTTCATCTTCAAAATTATAAATGCCTCAAACGATTGAATTATCATACCTCTGCATAAAAATCCGCGATTTCTTAAATAACTGATTTTTATCACGTCCTCACTCTCTTATTTCAATATATTTGCGCCATTCTGTTTATTAAATAAATTGATTACATGACCATAGGCGTACTAAAAGAACCTGCTTTTGAAACAAGAGTTTCTCTTCTGGCCGAAGCAGTAACGGCACTCACTAAAAAAAATATTACAGTATTTGTAGAGTCTGACGCAGGCGAAAATGCCTTTTGCAGCAATGCCGAATATGAAAAAGCCGGCGCATTTATTAAAAGCCGCTCAGAAGTGCTGAACAGCTCAGACATTATTGTTGCCATTCACCCCATAGAGCAAACGGAGCTGGCTGCGGGTAAACCACAGATTTTTGTTGGCGTTTATCAGCCATTATTCAATAAAGATATTATGCAGCAATACGCTGAAAAAAACCTAACGGTTTTTTCGCTTGATATGCTGCCCCGCACCACGCGTGCACAAGCTATGGATGTGCTCAGCTCCCAGGCAAATATTGCAGGGTATAAAGCCGTTCTTACAGCTGCCAATGCTTATGGCCGTTACTTCCCCATGTTCATGACCGCAGCCGGCAGTATTGCACCTGCAAAGGTTTTGATATTGGGTGCAGGAGTGGCAGGCCTGCAAGCCATTGCCACAGCACGCAGGCTTGGCGCCATGGTAGAAGTATTTGATACACGCCCAGCTGTGAAAGAAGAAGTGATGAGCCTGGGTGCCAAATTTATTGAAGTGGAGGGCGCTGCCGATGCCAGTAAAGCCGGTGGCTATGCGGTGGAGCAAACTGAAGATTACAAACAAAAGCAACAGCAAAGGATTGCTGACAGCATTGCTAAAGCCGATATCGTGATTACTACTGCACAAATACCCGGGAAAAAAGCGCCTATATTAATTACAGAAACCATGCTAAACACCATGCGCAACGGCTCGGTGATCATTGACCTGGCGGCTGCTACTGGCGGCAATACCCCTTTTACCAAAAACAACGAAACAATCAATCACAACGGCGTTTGCATCATAGGCAATTCAGCGCTGCAATCAACCATGCCGTCGGATGCGAGTAAACTGTATGGCAAGAACATTCTTAACTTTTTACAACTGATCACTAATAAAGATGGCAACCTGAACCTTAACTGGGATGATGACCTGGTAAAAGGAGCCTGCATCACGCATGACGGAAAGATCATTCATGAACGTTTATTGTCATAACACCCGCTGCGCAATCAAAGCATCTTAATAAAAACCAATTTTTAAAATAACAATTTATGTTAGAGTGGATAACCGCAAATCAGCAAATTATATACATCGTCATCCTCATGATCTTTGTGGGGATTGAGGTGATTGGCCACGTACCCAGCGTATTGCATACCCCCCTTATGAGTGGCGCCAATGCCATTCACGGTGTAGTAATCATCGGCGCCATCATTGTAATGGGCAAAGCCGAACCGGATAATTACCTGGCCCTTATATTAGGTTTTCTGGCTGTAATCGTTGGCACGCTCAATGTGGTAGGCGGCTTTGTGGTGACAGACAGGATGCTGGAAATGTTTAAGAAAAAAAAGAAATCATAAACCAACATTTTCCTTTGCAAGCAGGAAACTGCATTAGAATTACTATTAAATATTAGAATTTTTTTATGAATATTGACATATTAACCATCTGCTACATCCTCGGTTCGGTAACCTTTATTTTGGGTTTAAAAATGCTGTCAAACCCTGCTACTGCACGAAACGGCAACCTGCTGGCAGCCGCGGGCATGACTATTGCCATCATCGGTACTATCTTCTTGTATCAAGATGATCAAGGCAACAGATTGCACAATTACCTCTGGATTTTTGGCGGCATCATCATCGGATCCGTGGTTGGCACTATGGCTGCAAAACAGGTAAAGATGACGGCCATGCCGCAAATGGTAAGCCTGTTTAATGGTATGGGTGGCCTGTGCGCGGCGTTGATCTCTATTGTAGAATTTGACCACCTGGTACGCCATTCCGCAGGAGAAGTTCCTACAGGTTTTCTTGCTATTATATTATTAGGATTGGTAATCGGTGCTGTTTCTTTTGCGGGCAGCATGGTTGCCTGGGGCAAATTGGATGGCAGGCTGAAAGACTTTTCTTTTCCAGGCCAGCATATTGTAAATATCTTAATCTTATTAGCAATTGTGGTACTCTCAGTTTACCTTGTACCCAACTTTTCACCATCCAACGCTTATCTGTTTTATCTCATTCTGGCTCTTGCCACCATCTATGGAGTTTTCTTTGTTTTTCCTATTGGCGGTGCAGATATGCCAGTAGTGATTTCTTTACTCAACTCTTTTACCGGCGTAGCAGCAGCCACCGGCGGATTTTTATACGACAATAAAGTGATGCTTACCGGCGGTATACTGGTGGGCGCAGCAGGTACTGTGCTTACCATTTTAATGTGCCGTGCTATGAATCGCTCTTTGGCAAACGTACTAATTGGATCATTTGGCGGAAGCAAAAAGGTTGGGCCAGCGGGTACTAAAGAACAGGGAACTGTAAGAGAAATTTCTTTAAGCGACGCTGCTGTTGTAATGAGTTATGCCAATAAAGTAATGATCGTTCCGGGATATGGCCTGGCTGTGGCACAGGCACAACATGCTTGCCACGAGCTGGAAAAATTGCTGGAAAGCAAAGGTGTGGAAGTGAAATATGCCATTCACCCGGTAGCAGGCCGTATGCCTGGCCACATGAACGTGCTGCTGGCTGAAAGTGACGTGGCTTATGAAAAGCTGCTTGAAATGGAACAGGCCAATGAAGAATTTCCTACTACTGATGTGGTATTGATACTGGGCGCTAACGACGTGGTAAACCCCGCCGCCAAAACCGATCCTGCATCGCCGATCTATGGCATGCCAATTCTGGACGTGGAACTGGCCAAAACAGTTATCGTGAACAAGCGCAGTATGAAACCCGGTTATGCAGGCATTGAAAACGACCTGTTCTTCCGCCCAAAGACATCCATGCTTTTTGGCGACGCCAAAAAAGTGTTGCAGGATTTAACCGGCGAAGTAAAGAACCTGTAGTTTGCAACGTAGCGCATACCGGGCCTAATAATATATTGATGCGAAGTGTTATAGCTTCGCATTTTTTTGTAGAACATTTTGTAGCTGTGCTTTTAAAAGATGGCTGAAGCATAATTTAACAGCAAATTTTCAGGTTGTATTATCTATTTCAGTTTACATTACTTTTGCAACTTGTTTAAAATAAAGACATCAACGAATATCAATATTCAATACTCTATAAGCAATGTTAGACCTTAAAGATTTTGACCAAAATAGTGTTGGCAATCCCAACAATAATATTTTCGGTCTCCCCAGCAATGAAGACAATGCCGACCTTATTATCATCAACGTACCCTGGGAGGTAACCGTAAGTTACGGCGGGGGCACCGCCAGAGCACCTGAAGCTATTTTAAAAGCCAGCCTGCAGGTAGACCTTTACGACCCTGACATGCCGGAAGCCTGGAAGCGCGGTTATTACCTGACCCCTACCGACCGAAAAGTTTTGCTTAAAAGTGATTACCTACGCAAAGAAGCTGAACTGTACATAGACTATATTTCAAAAGGTGATGACGTTAACAAAAACCAATTTATACAAAAAACCATCAGAGAGATTAACGAGGGAAGCGTGTTTTTAAACAACTGGGTGTATGAGCAGGCCAAACAATATCTTGACCGCGGTAAGCTGGTGGGGCTGCTGGGCGGCGATCACAGTACACCTTTGGGCATGTACAAAGCGCTTGCAGAAAAACATGATGAATGGGGCATTTTAATGGTAGATGCGCATTGCGACCTTCGCGAAGCTTACGAAGGTTTTACGTACTCACACGCCAGCATTATGTATAACGCGCTGAAAGAAGTGCCGCAGATTAAAAGTATTATGCAGGTAGGCGTGCGCGACTTTGGTCAGGACGAATGGGACTACATCAAAAACAGCAATTATCGCGTCATCACTTATTTTGATAAGGAAATTAAAGAGCGACAGTATGATGGCGATACCTATAAACACATTGTAGATGAAATAGTGGCGCAACTGCCTCAAAAAGTTCATATCAGTTTTGACATTGATGGTCTTGACCCTAAACTTTGCCCTGACACCGGCACACCCGTTCCCGGAGGCTTTGAACTTGACAGAATGTATTACCTGTTTCGAAAAGTACTGGAAAGTGGCAGGCAGGTTATCGGCTTTGACCTGGTGGAAGTGGGTGTGGCAGAAACCGACTGGAACGCCAACGTGGGCTCTCGCGTTTTGTTTTACCTTTGCAACGTGCTCGCATCCAGTAAGCAATAATCATTGACCGGGTATATAAAGATTTGGATAGGCCTGCAAGGCGCGGGCATTTCTTAAATTGTTTCACCTAAATAACAGAAATTGTACGCATTCCCCGTTCCTAATACCAAATTAAAAATCTACCATCTGTTTACCTATGGTATTTTGGTGCTTAACGTGCTGGGAATGTTCAGGGTAACGGCCGGCCAGGAAAACAGCCTGGAGCAAACCAGTGCTTTATTGCTGGTGATTGCGTTGATGGCTTTGTGGGATTTGAGGAATTTTAAAAAAGACAGGCGCGTGCTGCCTGTTGGACTATTGCTGATTGCCTTTAGTTTTTACTGGATCAGGTTCGGCGCTAACTGGGCTTTCATCGTCAACATTTTACTATGGTTTTTATATACCATTTCGCGCAGAAGACTCATCATCACCGTTTCTGCCGAAGAAGTTACCTACCCTTCTTATCCTAAAAAACATTTGCCCTGGAGCGAACTGAATAACGTGATGCT
>JAFAFV010000242.1 GCA_023423285.1 Bacteroidota bacterium | reverse complement strand
GTATTGAAGACGTGGGCGATATCATCAGAGACTTGGAACAATCTCTTGAGTGTTGTTTGTAGCGCTTGTTTAGTTTTGTAAATTTGAACATACGCTCTTATGAATAAGAAAAGCGAAATAAGCATTCGAAAAAAAGACGGCTTTAACGGCCAGAAGGCAATTGTATTGCCCCGGCCCATCATCAAAACATGTGAGCAAAACCCTCTTACAAGAAATTTACATATCACAGATATTGGCTTTTACCCGCGAGCACAATTTCATTATCGCGGGCGTGAGAACGGCAGCCGCCAAAACATTCTTATTTATTGCATCAACGGGTTTGGCTGGACCGACATCAATGATAAAAAAATAAAAATTACGCAGGGAGAATACATTATCATTCCCCAAAATATAAAACATAAATACGGGGCTGATGAGCAGCATCCCTGGTCCATTTACTGGGTGCACTTTAAAGGCGAGGATACAAATCACCTTACAGATGAGTTGAAAGGGGGAAAAGATAATTACCTGAAAACAGTATCGTTTAGCGATAAAAGAATTGAACTTTTTGACAGTATTTACAATACACTTGAAACGGGTTATAGTACAGACAACCTGGTGTATGTAAACCTGGTGATGTGGAGTTTTCTTGCATCATTCTGTTATCCGTATTTGCACACCACGCCTGAAAAAATTACTGACAACTCGATTGAGAGCACGATACAATACATGCAGGAAAATATTCATAAGCAATTATCACTTAACGAACTTTCTTCGTTGGCTCATATTTCCACTTCTCATTTTTCAGCTTTGTTTAAACGAAAAACAGGTTACCCGCCCCTAGAGTATTTCATTCATTTAAAAATACAAAAAGCATGTCAGTACCTGGAGTTTACTGACATGCATGTGAAAGAACTTAGCTATACGCTGGGCTTTAACGATCCGTTTTATTTTTCGCGGTTGTTTAGCAAGTACATGGCCATGTCTCCGCTTGAGTTTCGGAAAAAGAAGTGCTTTAAATAACAACCCGGGCATCGGCCATGGGCAAATGCTGCGTGGCGCCTCCATGACTTTGATCGATTTCAAACACATCTTTAAAATAACTTTTAGCGCGCGCGTATTGTTGCAGGCCCAGATAGCCAAGCCCAATTAAATACAGGCAATGCGCCCGGTTTTTAAGAGAAAGGTCATCATCAAAGATCATGAGGTCTGGCAACGACACTGCAAAGAAATCCATTTTCACCGTGTCATTGCGGTGCTTTTTGCCATATTTTATAAGATTGTTGAACCTTTGCTTTGCAGCCTCTTTATCTTCAAGTTTTAATAAGGCCATACCCTGGTAAAAAATTTTGTCGGGCTGCTGATCATTGTAGAACACGGCGGGCATCGGCTCGCTTGGGCCCGTGGATGCCTTTTGCCAGGCAGCTTTTGCTTCGGTATGCAAACCTTTGGCTTCGTACACACAACCCAGCCAGTAAAAAATATCGTTTTCCTGTGCGCCATGCAATTTGCCTTCACCAATGTTATCGGGGAATTGTTGGGCTTCCATCAGCAAGGCTTCTGCCTGGTTAAGCGCTCCATCCTGCAGTGCTTTTTTAGCAAGTTCTATGTTGATTAAAATATGCTGGCCCGAAGTTTTCCCCTCGCCACCTTCCCACGGATGAAAGCTTCTTGCCTGCAAATACTGCTTTGCTTTTTCAAAATTACCGGTAAGGCTGTGGAGCGTTACATATTCCGTATAAAGATCATCACGTTCGTTTACCAAATTTTCATGTTGCTTTAAAAATGCAAGTCTTTCCCTCGGTACTTTATTAAATTTTTTATACAATTGATCCAGCTCAAATAATATCCTTGAGTCTGACGGATCAGCTTTAAAAGCTTTTTCAAATAATTGCAGCGCCTCTTTCTTTTTGTCAAACTTGTTGTAATACGCCAGCCCCAGGTTACGCAACGTGGTGGCAAAGTTGCCATTGATTCTTACTGAGCGCTCCCATGCTTCGCGGGCTTTGTTATACAGGCGTTTGGCGTAATAAAAATTACCCAGATAATAATACGCTTTGTAATCTTCCGGGTTCATTTCTATAGCCGTATTCAGCACTTCAATGTCTTCTATCCTGTTCGGGAATACTTTGTCGGGTGATTGTTGAAACGCTTTACCCATCTGCTTTATAGCCTCATCAGTACGGTTTCTCATTTTTTCTGCAAAGCCCAAATAGTAATACACCATCGGGTCTGCTGTGCGGTCGTTAATCAGCGATAAAAATTCAACGGCTTCATCAAAGCAGCCTGCATCAATATACTGCTGGGCCATTTCAATATACGTGTAGGGCCTGTCGCCAATAAGTTTTTGTATAGATTCGGTTTGCTCGTTTGCCTGCTGGTGCCTGCCTTGTTGGATGTAGCATTTTGCAAGTTCAAAGCGGCTGGCGTAGTCAAACGCATCAATCTTCAGGGTTTCTGTGATAAATGCGATGGCATCATCCGTTCTGCCCAGCACACGCAGCGAGAGCGCTTTTAAATGCCTTGCCTTTAAGCTGTGAAAATTTTTCAAAACAGATTTTACGGCAAGTTCATAGGCTTCGGTCCAGTTCATTTTTATAGCGCTGATGTAGGCCAGGTGCAGAAAAGCATTGTCCTGCATGGCAGCATTCCAGGTGCTTTTATACAGCCATGTAAAAGCCTCATCATATTTTTTTTGATATTTCAGGCACAGGCCTAAATTATACAAAGGCTCTCCATCGTATGGATTGGGATTGTGTGTAATTAACTTAGCTACTGCATTTCTTAAGTAAGGTTCTGCAATATCGAAGCTGCCGCGGCGCAAATACCAGAGACCCATAGCGTTGTTGCTACGAATGTCAGTGGCATCGCGTTTTAGCGCTTCCTGATAATAATTAAGCGGCGAGTAAGTGGCATGACGATATTGCTCTAAATGAAGACCAGCCAAAAATAATTCTTCATTTGTTTTGATCTGCGCAGGCTCATCAATGGGTTTTGCCGGGTCGGGAATGGCTTCGCCCTGTCGGGTCACTGGCGAATAATCAATTAAAAGATTTCCCTTATCATCAAACACTTCTACGTGATAATCCGTTTGGCTTACGGCAGAATCGGCAGGTAAGGTTTTTTCAAAAGTTTTTACTGGCGATAGCTCTACGGTTTCTGAAAACAATTCTTTCTTACCTGCACTCAGTTTTATAGTTACCGTTCTTTTTTGAGTGGTATAAACCTTTACTTCTGCTTGGTCGCTGATCTCAAGGTTTACCATGGCATCTATCGAAGCATTTTTTACATAGCCTATGTTTTTATAAGGCATAAAATACTGCTTAAATGTCCTTACCTCATTGGGCATCATCCAGCCAAAGTCGGGCTGGTTGTCTGTGTACACGCCGCACATCAGTTCAAAGTATGGGCCGTCTTCATCAGTCAGGTGTTTATCCCATGCTTGTCCAAATTCGCCACAGCCCCATGTCCACTGCTTTTTACCCGGACTTACATGATGATTGGCCACGTGCATAATGCCCGCCTGTTTTTTATGATGATAGCCACCCACAAAATTGAATTCACTATTAACGGCCATGTACGAAGTGGGCACAGGAATATTTGTGTAAACAGAAATATCAGTACCGGGCGAATAGTCTACTTTATAATAAGTGCCCGTTGCAATGAGAAAAGAACTTACATCTCGTTTGCCATGGTCATACACGGCATGCACATCGGGTGGAAACACACTTTGGTAATGTTCGTCTACAGACACGGCGGGGTTCGCCCACCACAAAAAGGTTTGCGGAAAAGGTGTGCGGTTGTACAGTTTGGCGTGCAGTTCAATATAAGCTCTGTCGGCATAAAGGGTAAACCCAAGCGCGCATTTGGTACCAAACATTTTTTCATACTCGTTTACCCACACGGTTTTGCTGCCGTCGGCATTTTCTTCTATAAGATGATCTGTTGGTTCAAAGGTAGATGGCCGGTGGTGCTGAGGCCAGTTAAACTCAATGCCGCCGCTGATCCACGGCCCGGCAAGCGCCACAAGCGCAGGCTTTATTACCTGGTTGTAATACACAAAATGATAATCGTTGGTTTTATCATACGCCATTTGGATGCGGCCGCCAAGTTCAGGCAGTATCATCACTTTCAGGTAATCATTCTCTAAAAAAAGAGCTGTGTATTCTTTATCATATTTTTCATCATACACTTTATCAATTACCGGGTATGGGTATACCACACCGCTGCTGCCCTGGTACACGCGTTTTTCAAGAAACATCGGGTTTTTTTCTGGCGCTCCAGTTTTGTAAGTAGGAATAATAATTTTTTCTTCCCATGCTTTTACTTCCATAGTTTTTTTGTTTATCAGCTTTAGTAATTCTTATCAACATTTCTTGCGTCGCACTCTTCAACTTTTGTAATTCTGCTGAGCTGGCTTTTGAAACATTAAGGCACGAAGCTTACAACGTTTAATATTTTATCTCTTTTTAAAAAATCCGTAGCCTTCCTGAGGGATGCTATTTGAACCGGAAGATAAACTGAGCGTAGCAACGAAGATGCCATAAGCACTACAGCCTGCCCAATCATAGCTAATGCCCTGTAAACACATTGTCCATTTCTTCCAGGCTTTTTCCTTTGGTTTCTTTTACTTTAAATTTCACAAAAAAGAAACCGAGTGCGCATACTCCCGCGTAAATATAAAATGGCGTATAAGTGCCCATGTTTTTTGCCATAATAGGAAACGTGAAAGTGAGTATGGCGTAAGCCACCCACAACGCTATTACAGCAACGCTGGTGGCGGCTCCACGTATTTTGTTGGGAAATATTTCTGATATTAAAACCCAGGTAACAGGTGCCAGCGTCATGGCATACACGCCAATAGCTGCCAGCAACGACCAGGAGGCGGCAGGCGAACCCTGCTGTAAAAGCATGGCGCTGATGATGTACAAGATGGTTAGTCCTATTGCGCCAAAAAGCATTAAAGGCTTACGGCCAAGCTTATCCACCTGCCACATGGCCACCAGTGTGCATACCAGGTTTACCAGGCCAATAAAAACCATTTGCTTTAATTGGTCATCCTGGTTAAAACCAACACTTTCAAAAATTTTGGCGGTATAGTTAAATACGACATTAATACCGCAAAACTGCTGGAACATGGCGAGGCCAATACCTACAAGCACTGCCGGCAATACCGACTTTTCAAAAACGGCAGCATAGCTTACTTTAACATTGCCTTTCAATGTGTCTTTAATGGAAGGTATGGTATCGTCTGCATATTGGCTTCCTCCTATTTTTTCCAGTATTTTACCTGCGCTGATGTCCTTCCCGGCTTTTACAAGCCAGCGGGGGCTTTCAGGCAGCCAAAGAACACCTATAACAAATAATAACGAAGGTACTGCCCCTAACCCTACCATCCAGCGCCAGGCGTCCACACCTTCGTTGCGCAGTGAGTAATTAACCAGGTTAGTAATAAAAATGCCGATCACAACCGTAAGCTGGTTGATGGAAACCATGCGGCCGCGCATGTGTGCGGGCGCTATTTCTGCAATATACATGGGAGACAGGACGGATGCCATGCCCACGCCAATACCTGCCATAAACCTGTATAGGATAAAGGATGCGCTGTTGTGCGAAAATGCCATTGCCAGTGATGAACCAAAAAATATAACCGCGGCAAGCATCAGTCCTTTTTTTCTTCCAAACCTGTCAGACACCGCGCCGGCAATAAGGCAACCTAAGATACAACCAAAGGCAAGTGTGGCGGTGGCGAGGCCTTCCTGCACCTCGTTAAAGCCAAACTGCTCTTTTAAAAAAGGCAGGGCGCCGGCAATAACGGCAAAATCAAATCCAAACAAATAACCACCAAGCGCTGAAATAAAAGAGATGCCGGTGATGTAGGAAGGATTGAAAGAATAATTTTTGGCCATATACCAGTGATTTGTTTTTTATAAAATAGAAGCGGGTGCCTGAACGGTAACTTTTAATTTCTTAAACTGCTGGTTTTAATGCAACGTGTAGCTATAAATGCTTTTAAATACCAGGGATAAACATAAATTTTATTCTTCGGGAAAAGAACTGCAACAACCATTAAAACTGAAACTAAATAGCAAGTTTTATTTCAATCACATCTGTACTACTGACAAAGATGATTGAAATTTTTTCTTTGTACAATGGATAAGACCATGAAAAGCATAGATTATTTTACGATTTGTGAATAGTAAGATTGTACATGTTTTTCATAAGATTGGCTATTGTTTTAACTTTTTTTAAATCGATTTTGTGATTAATAGCTTATAACGGCATCATCCATGATCACCAACGCTCACCTGGGATGGATGCAGGGAACTATTTTGCCATACAGCAATTTAGACGTGCTGGTAATGAAAAATTTTCAAAAAAATGCAGACCTCTCCGAACGTGATATTAAAGTGCGTTTATTTTCACTCATGTCGTTGGGAAGTATTTTAGGCGATGGTTCAGATTACAGGAATAAACTTGCGGCTGATAGAGCTAAAAAATTTCTTGATAATAAAAATGTGGCAGATTACTTTGCCGCGCCTAAAGCTTTCACTCCTTTGAAGTTGCCTGACGGCCTTTCGCAGGATCAGCAATTAAGCTTTTTTTACCTGGCGATACGGTTTTGATTTCAGCATCCAATTTTGATTTAAAAAAGAATATATTCAACCGGTAAGCAGGCAAAGCATCAGATTAAAAAAGAATGTTGATTACCTTGTGACGGATTTTTTAACCGGCAATATTATTGGTACTATTGCTACCGGCAAAGAAAATTTTGAAGTGAACGTGCCACCTGCTGACGCAGTAATGCTGCAGCTCATTCCAGTTAAATAATAACATTTGATATAAAACCGTTAGTATGAAAAAAATTAGTAAAGTTTTCTCACTTGCCGCTTTGTTTTTTATTTCCATCAATACCACTTGCATTGCTCAAACCATTCCCATTCAAACCAGCAACGTGGCGCTGGCCCTGCAGGTAGATGGACAAAAACGTTTAAAGATCATACATTTTGGAAAGCCTTTACAAAATAATGCCGAGTACGAAATAGCGGCTTCTGTTTATGACAGAAGAGAAGAAGGTGCCAATAATCTGAACCTTGCTTTTACCGTGGCGGGCATTAATGCAAACATGGTGGAGCCAGCCATTGCTGTGATTCATGCTGATGGTAACAACTCACTTGATCTTATGTATGAAAATCATACGGTAGCTAACACGCCGGATGGCGCAGTTTTAACAACCGTTACTTTAAAGGATGGGGTTTATCCCTTCACGGTACAATTGTTTTATAAAGCCTGGAACCAGGAAGATGTGATTGAACAGTGGAGCAGCATCC
>JAFAFV010000230.1 GCA_023423285.1 Bacteroidota bacterium | reverse complement strand
AATCTATATTGCTGGGGTATTTTTTCTGGCAGGAAGTGATGAGCAGCATGGTGAGCGCTGCTAACATCATTACCGGATATTTTGAAATATAGTTGATCATTTTTTCAGATTTTTTATATGAAGCAATATTTGTCTTTAATACTCTGGCCAGCCTTCTGTTTGCGACAGCACATAACCTCTGGTTCTGTAATCATCCATCTGGTTGCGACCAACGGGCGACAGGTATGGGTTTACCCCCGGCTGGTTAAGGAATGGAAGCCTGCCCACTGTATTGGGCGCACGGTAAAAGCCCCTCATAGATGCGCCATTATTGCCATTATAAACAATGGGCGCGCCACCCGCCAGAGGCACTACGGAAAGTTGATTCACGTTGGCTGGTATCAGCATTCCGGGCGCTTCTGTAGGAAAGTTTACCCATCCGCCGCTTAAAAGATCTTTTTTTACATCAGTATCCATGTATTCCAGCTTTTTCCAGCGCCGCAGATCCTGATACCTTGAATATTCGAAAGCAAATTCCATACGCCTTTCTCTCCTGATCTCCCAAAGCAATGGCGGTACTGAAGGATCCCTGGCAGGATCATTAGGAATGGATGCAAGCTGCAGCGGCGCTGTTTTTGTTACACCTTTTGCTATAGCTTCAGGCGCCAGTGGCCTGTTTCTTATTTTGTTTACAGATATATCAATATCTGCCTGAGAAGCAATATCCATTTCAGCTTTAGCCTCAATCCAGTTCAGCAGCACTTCCGCGTAACGCATCACGGGGTAATCTGTCTGGTTTCTGTTAGATGAAAATTCAGAAGGAGGCGTACCACCGGCATCTACTGCCAGTGCCACGCTGCGTGGAATGAATTTATTGATAGCCCAGTAAGACGCACGGTTTTTAGGCGTGGGTTTTTCATAAAAAGTAGCCTCAAGGCGCGAGTCTCTGGTTTTGATCATATTGGCCAGCGTAAAATCACTTGCCCCGGTAATAGATGAGTTTTGATAGGGGTTGCCATCAACAAGCAGAAATGATTTGATCAGATCTGTTGTGGGGCCAAAACCTACAGACTCAGAAAGGTTGTTGTTGGAAGCAACGGCGTGAGTAATACCCACCGCCGGATCGTAATGCCTGTAAAGGATCACATCTTTGTTGCCTGCAAGTGTGTTGGAAGTAAACAGAGATCTGAAGTCTGTAACGATATCATACCTTCCGCTTGCAATGACGTAGTCACCGGCTTCCTGCGCTAATTGAAAGAATTTATTGGCGCGCTCAATATTGTTGTAATAATATTTTTGCCATGAGCCTTCTCTTAGCGCATACCTTGTTACAAAACCCGCTACGATGTAGCGATTTACCTGTTGGTCTCCATCTGCGGTTCTCACGTTGTTCATGGCGAACTTCAGGTCTTCGTATACGGCATCCATCACCTCATTGCGCGGTGTGCGTGGTTTGTACAGATCATCCAGGTCCGTATCAAGCGGCACATAATCGTAATAGGGTACATCCCCCCAGGTTGTTACCAGGTTGGCATATTCCATCGCCCTGAAAAAACGGCCAACGCCTGTCCAGTGATTGTAAGCGCTTTCGTTAAGAATGCCTTTCATTTTTGTTTCAATCCTGTCGAGCATAATATTAATAGAGCGTATGGTACCCATGCCCCAAATAGAACTGTTGGGAACCGTGCGGGTAAAGCCACCTTGTGTGCCTAAAAAAAACACATCATCACTAAAGGTGAAGCCCAGCAGCGCTGCGCCAGCTTCTGCGCTGAATTGTGTGCCGTACCCAACAAAGAAAGAAGGGTAGTATTTATTTGCATACAGCCTCAGGTTGTCTTCAGACACCCATGCTGTTTCATCGTTTTCCACGGTAAGCGGTGGCCTGTCTAAAAATTTTTTACAACCCACCAGTGTCATTACCATGAGCGCCGTTAAAAGTGTGTAAGTATACTTCATAATATGGTAAGTTTAAATTATAATGAAATGTTTAAGCCTACGGATGCAATTTTAAATGTTGGGGTACCTGTACCTGTACGACCGAGGTTGTAATTACCATCTGTACGTAAAATAGACTCCCCTGAAATGGCTTCCGGATCAATTGGCAGGCCACGCAGTTTATCAAAAGTGATAAAGTTTTCAAGCGATACATATACACGTGCCTCTTTTAAATTCACCCTGTTCAGCACCTGTGGCGCTACATTATATCCCAGCGTAATATTTTTTATTCTGAAATATGCCATGTTTAAAGCATAGCGGGTTTGAGGCACCATGGTGAAGCCAGAATTAGCGCCACCTAAATCCCATGCTCTGGGGTAAAAGGCATCAGTACGGTCGGGCCTCCAGTAATTGCCTGCAATAACCTGCGGCATGGCGCCTTCTTTAGCAAAGTAGCCGGGTACAGCCAACTGGCCTGAACCCCATATGGTTCTTTGGCCTACACCCTGACCCATTACTGAAAAGTCGAATGATTTATAATCTAACCCGAGGCGGAAACCGTATTCGTAGCGTGGAAGAACGTTACCAATAACCACACGGTCTCCGGGATCGCCAAATGTGCCGCGGCCGGGCGTGATGTAACCGTCTCCGTTTACATCTACAAATTTCACATCGCCGGGAGAGATCATCCTGATGTCTCCGTTTTCAAAGTACGACTGGTAAACGGGGTTATTACCTGCCTGCTTGTTCACCCTTAAGGCAGTGCCGTTCCAGATGATCGTTTCTGTTATAAAATTACCATTTTGATCATATACAAAGTCATCTTTTTGATACAGCCTGTCAGTTACATATCCATAAATATCTCCATAGCGTTTGCCAGTTACCCATGTATTGTCAACATTCCTGTTGTCATATGCATCAATCCAGTCTGGCGCTTTGGTTACATAAGAAACGGCGTCGGAAAGGTTGGCAGTAAGGTTGATGCCCAGGCCGTTCTGAAAGCGGTGTGTATAATCAAATACCACTTCCCAGCCCCTTGTTCTCAAATCGCCAAAGTTGCCTAATGGCGCAGATGCTCCAAAAGTAGCCGGCAGCGTTTGACCTGAAATGATCATGCTGTTGGTTTGTCTTTGGTACCAGTCGAATACCACACCAAATTTATTTTTAAAGAAACGAAGGTCAACACCCAGGTTAAGTGTTTCTATGTCCTGCCAGCCAATTCCTGCAGAAATAGCAGGAGGCGTTCCCAATTGAAACACCTGCTCGCCTGTGCTGGTAAGCCAGGAGTTTTTACTAATGCCCATGGTGGCCAGGTACAGGCTGTTAGGCACTGACTGGTCTCCTATAGAACCCCATGAACCGCGCAGTTTTGCAAAACTTAACACCGGGTTGAGGTCAGCCATAAATTCTTCCCTGCTTATGATCCAGCCTGCGGAAAAAGAAGGATACCACCTCCAGCGCAGGTGAGCCGGGAATGTAGATGTTGCATCGTAACGCAGGTTTCCTTCTAAAAGATATTTGTCATCAAAAGCGTAGTTGAGCCTTCCGAAATAACCCAACTGGGAATCCCAGTTTTCATTGCCGCCTGTAGTTTCTGTACCCACTGCAAAGTTGAACTGGGGATTGTCCCTGTTGATCAACTCTGTTTTGTTTGACCAATGGCTTTTCCATCTTTGGGCAACCACGTTGGTTCCGAGCGTAATTTTAAACTCGTTCCTGTCATTAAGATCCCAGTTATACGTGGTGTAAGCATTCACGGTATGTTTTTGTGCATTCCATGATGACTGGTAAACATAGCTTTGCGCTTTAGTTACATAATTTGAAATAGGGAAACGGAAGCCGGGCATTCCGCCTTCATCTGTAATGTTTCCGGCACTGTCTACATATACCCTGTTTCCTTCTTCATCTACCCAGGGAATGGCGCCATACCAGTGTTCCCGCAGGCTCATTTGCGGTAACGAAGAATTGATGGTTTCGTTGCGAAAATCGTAAGTATAATCAGCAATTACCTGCCAGTTTTTGATAATATCCACTGTGGTTCCAAAGTTCAGGTTTATATATTTCCTTGCATCTTTTACGGTGTTGGTATTATACGCATCCCAATACGGGTCGCGGATCTGTTCGCCCAACTCGGTTACACCTGTGGGGAACAGAAGGCTCCAACGATACAGGTACAGCCAGGGATCGGCGCCAAAACCAGATGTATTGGTAGAGTTGGGATAACGCTTCTGGCGATCGGAGTACAGTGCGCCACCTCTGATGGTTATGTTATCTGTAACCTTAGTAGAAATTTTCATATTGGCAGTGTACCTGTTAAAGTCATCGTGCTTAGCGGGCTTCATCATTCCATTTTGCCCCAGGTAACCAAAACCGATGTTATACTGCGTGTTATTGGATTTTCCATTGAGCGAAATGTTATGATTTTGAGTAAAGCTCCATTTTTTAATCATCGCATCTATGGGATCATAAATCCTGTATCCAAATTTTTGAATACCATCCCAATACCAGTCTCTGCCGTATACCACAGGGTCAGTAGGTTTTACAGTGTTACCGTAAAGCCTTTGCCACTCCCTTGCTTTTTCAAGGCTGGCGCTGTCTACACGCCAAAACCCGCCAGCGGGGCCTGCTGCTCTTTGGTTGTTATGCGCGTCCAAAGTGTACTGCAAGCCATCAATACCAGCCAGTTTTAATTCTTTAAAAGGTGTTTGCCAGGAGAAGTTGTTGGAGTAAGTCAGGTTTACACCTTCTGCCCTGGAACCTTTTTTAGTAGTAATGAGAATAACGCCAAAAGCAGCTTTTGCACCATAAATAGAAGCAGACGCTGCATCTTTTAATATCGTAATGCTTTCCACATCATTGGGGTTCAGCATTTGTATGCTTGGCACTTCCACGTTGTCTACCAATATAAGAGGTTGGCTGGAACCCTGCACAGAACCTACAAAACCACGAATACGCATCAGCGGATCTGAACCCACCTCGCCGCTTGGAATCCTTACTGAAAGGCCGGGCACCGCTCCCTGTAAACCACGGCCAATATCTGCAATGGGCCTGCTGCCAAGTGTTTGGTCTACGTTTACATTGGTTACTGCGCCGGTAATATTACTTTGCCGCTGCGTACCATAGCCTACCACCACAACCTCGTCAAGGTTGGTACCGGAAGTAGCCATTGTTACAGAAACGGAATTGGAGCTGCCTACTGCTATTGCCTGGGTGGCAAATCCTACAAAAGAAAATTCTAAAACCTCACCTGCAGCAGCCTGAATGGAGTAATAACCCTCATCATTGGTAATGGTTGCCCTTGCCGTATTTTGTACAGTTACGGTCACGCCATTCATCGGCGTTCCGTCTGCACTTAATACATAACCGGTAATTGTTCGGCTTTGCGCCATTGCAAACGTGGTGCAAAACAACAATACCAGCAGAGACAAACCTGAACAGATAATTTTTCTCATACTTCTATTTTTAATTAATAATTGAATCGTTATAATACCGTTATTCCTTCGTTTACATATGGCCTGAGCTTTTTGTCAGAAGGGTCAAGCTCTGTAATGAGGTAATCAATTTGTTTTAAATCGCATACGCGGATGGGCTGAAAAGTTTCCAGCTTTTCGGCAATGGTCATGCAAACCACTTTGGTAGATGAATTGACCATGGCTTTTTTTACCTGTACCACTTCCCGGTCATTGTCGGTAATACCATGCGCCACATCTATGGCATTGGTTCCAAGAAAACACAGGTCGGCATTTACGCTGCTGATCTGTGCAATAGCATCTACGCCCACGGTTATTTTTGAATCTTTTGATAACTTATCGCCAACTACCACCACATCTATTTCGGGGTGTATAATGCAGGCATTCACTACCGGGATGCTGCCTGTCATAAATGTTGCTTTTAAAGTGAGGGGAAGGTTGCGAACCATTTCCAATATAGTAGTTCCCCCACTGGTAAGCACATACATTCCGTTGGAAATAAGCTGTAAGGCTTTTTGCGCAATAATTGCTTTGTGCGGTTGAGAATATACCCTGATGGGGGCAAACTGAACATCGTTAAACGCCATTGACAATGCGCCGCCGTGTACTTTAATAAGTTTACCCGCTTCTGAAAGCTCAAGCAGATCGCGGCGGATGGTATCTTCAGAAACCCCTATATCATTACATAAATCTGTGCTGATGATCTTATTGTGCAGATTGAGCTGATGTAGAATAAAAGCCTGTCGTTCTTTCTTAAGCAAAGCAATAATTTTTGTTAATGTTATCTAAAGGTAAAGGAAGAACGCAAAATCACAATACAAAACCGGCAAAATCCCGCAAATATTTCCTGAATATTGCAATTCTATGACAATTGCAAGACAATTAACACCAACAAAGATTAAGATTATAGCAGATCGTATTTGGTTTTTGGCCGTTCGGCTTCACGCCATCTAAAGCCTTCAAGCTGCATTTCGCCTGGCCGTTTCTGGCGTATAGGATAAACCACGCCTTTGGGCTCGCCGCGCAGCACTACTTTTTTTAATTGCTTATCTACAATATAAGCATCAATAATATCAGTTTGGGTTACATGGTTCACGCCGGTATAAGCGCTGTCTTCATCCTGCAGGTAATAAATGGCCTGCACCGAGCCTTTGGCCCTGATAGAATCTAAGTTACCATTTGTAAAAAAGCCATCAATGCGGGAAGATTTGATTTGGTTAAAGGCTTCCAGCTCCAAATGAGTAATCATGAACGCATTACGAATAGCCTCAAAGCGATAAGGTTGTTTATTTTTGGTAAAAAGAAATAGCGTATCACCGGTAATCTGGTTATTGTTTTGCCCCCAAACAACGGGGTCTTTGTACAGTCGGAAGGTAGAATCCCTGAAGGAGTAGAACAAACTATCTGAAACCGCCTGAACAGAATCAGAAAAAATTTTTACATTATGAAAAGCTTCAAAATACCGGTTGGTGCTGTCATCACGCGCCGCGCTATCCCGTGTTAGACGTGCAGCCTCACGTTGAGGTGTTGTAACTATTGGCCGCCTGGAGGAAGTCAGGGCTGAACTATCCGTTCTATTTGCGGATGGAGTAGCCATACCTGGCGGTACTTTAGGTAACAGGCTATCTTTTTTTGCAGCATCAGAAATTTTTCTTTCCATTAAAACAGCAGCAGAGTCCGCCATCCTGATGGCAGGCGCTGGTATTGGTAAACCCGTTGAATCTTTTAAAACTTGCCCCGCATTAGTAAGTAGTGAAGAATCATTTAAAAGCCTTCGGGGATCAACCTGCAAAAGGGTAGAATCCATTAAAGGTGAAACCGGTGTTTGGGCTTGAGCCTGAGCCAATGTATCGGGCATTGGCTTGTTATCATACAAGTCTGAAAGCTTGGCGCTAAACAAAGTATCGGCCGTAACGTAAATCGAATCATTGTCCTGCTTGATGATCATCAGCGGGTTTCGGGTTGCCAGTACAGCTTCTGTAATACGGTTCTGATAAATAAGATCGGCAATAATGATTGTTCCCCTCACAGAATCAACCACCACGGCCTGCCCCTTAGCCTGCGCAAACTCTTCAGTAAGCGTAAGTGAATCTGCAATTACGGTTGTTTTATTATTATCATTTACCATTGATCGCTGACCAAATTCTGCATCGCCGGTGCGCAGGTTATAAAAGCCTTCCCGCGTGGTAATGGTTCTGTTGGCGCTGTCGCGGATGGTGGTATAGGTTATAAACCGGGCTATCTGGTTATCGGTATTGTATAAAAGAGAGTCTGCAACAATTTTGTATGCCGGGTCGTTCACAAGCACATCGCGCATAAAAATAACGTCTTTTATATCTGTATAATAATTAGCGGCGCGGCTGGTGATGACGGTTTTTTGATTTACCACTTTACCACCATTGCTGTAAGTGGCAATGTTAGTGGCCATGTTATACTCGGCGCTGGGCGTGGTAAGCACCGCGTGCCCGTCGGTCAGTTTCACATCGCCATTCAGGTAAGCAATTTGTCTGTTGGTAAGGTATCTTAAATGATTAGCATAAATATCGGTGGTATCAGAATCGTTGATGTGCACATTACCCCAGGCTTCAAAAGTATTGGCCTGATCATTTTTAACACAGCGGTTGCATTTAAAAATAGTATTGCCCTGCTTCAGTACCACATCGCCTTCTAAAATAGTTAGGTTTACGCTGTCGTTTACTTTTTGAAGACTCATGGTATTGGCCCTGAGTATTTCTACCGGTACGCCGCTGGTTTGCGCAAACGCCGTTACAGCACAACACAACACCATAAGGCTGGAGGCGCATTTACGATGTAAAGAAAATAGATTTTGAAAAAAAGAGTGCATTACCTGGGAACGGAGTCTTTAATTGCCGGCGCTGTAAGCTCACCCGCAGTATTTTTTTTGCCAAAAAGGGAAATGTTTACATAGCGTTTAGGGTGTACTCTTATATCGTCCATTAAGATCTCCGCACTCAGCATTACATCATTTAATTTATTGTACAGTTGCCTGTCATTCATCATAGCGCCCAGCGAACCTTCGGGGCTTGATATCCTGTTGATAGTAAACTTCAGGTCAGAGATGGTTTGATTTAAACTGTCGAGGGTATTTTGTAATTGTAAAGCAGCAAGGTCGCTGCTAAAAGTATTGGCATTGCCAAGTATTTCTTCTACCGTACGATTCTGGTTTTTAAGATTGCCCGTAATATCGCTCATATTTTGCAAAGATGTGGCAAGCGCCGGAGAAGCAGAAGCCAAAAGGCTGTTAAGACTTGCGGTGGCATATCCCAGGTTGGCGATGGCATACTGCAGGTTGCGTTGGGTATTTACATCCAGGGTGTTGTTTACACCAGCCAGCAGCAGCGCCAGCGAGTCTGCCACGTTCCTTACTTTTCCCAGCAGGGGCTTTGCTTCTGATGTAAGATCGCCCAGCAAGCCGTCTTCTTCGCGGGTGGCAATCCGGTCGCCATCTTTTAAAAATGTTTTGGCACTTCCTTTATCAATTACAATTACAGAAGAACCCAGCAGGCTGCCGGAAATATAGGCTACTGAATTGGATGGAATATTCACATCTTCAGAAATACTGATGGTTACTTTGATGGAGTTGATGCTTTCATCAGCCGGTTCCATTTTATAAACGGTGCCTACAGTAAGCCCGTTGATCTTTACAAAGTTAGATTTATCGAGCCCGCCTACCGACTTAAAGATTGCATAAACTTTGGGCGTACGGTTGAACACATCTTTACCTTTCAAAAACCTGAAACCGAGAATTAACGCTACAATTGCCAGGAGCGCCAGTAAGCCCACCTTTAATTCATTTGATATCTTCATATAATTATTTTATGCTTCAATGTGTAGTAAGCAACACAAAGTAAAACAATATTCTTAATCGAATAGAAAACAGTTTTTTATAATACACAGCAGTAACTGCAGCCTTAGACTTTCATAGACAAATATTTAACCAAAAATCGCTTTACCCGTACCTTTCTACATAAGCTTTTACAGCGTTTACAATTCCATTCACTATTTCTTCCTGTCCTTCTTCACTCATCATATATTCTTCTTCTTCGCGGTTGCTGATAAATCCTATTTCAACTAAAATGCTGGGCATACCTGTGGCCTGCAGCACCCATATGCCTTTGTGGTTTCTTTGCTGTACGCCCCGGCTTACCCTGCCGCCTGACACAAATTCTTTTTCTACAAAAGTGGCAAGCGCGTAGCTTTTTCTAAAATAATTCTGAGCATAAATCAGCATCCTGGCTTTTTCAGCCGGGTCGTTGGGATCGGGCATGGCCAATTCACCGTCAGGATCAGTTTCTTCGGAGTAATACTCTTCATGGCTGGAGACCGCTGATACTTTTTGCTCATTTTTACCTACAGCCCAAATGTAGGTCTCAGTACCCTTTGTGGTGTTTTCTACCCATACGTTCTCATATCGCTTCACGTAATAGGTTTGTTTCACTTTTTTCTTACCTTTTTTTACATAGCGCACTTTAGGTGTGCTGCCCACCACCTTCTGGGTGTACCAGCCACCTGGTTTTTTACCTGCCGCATTGCAGTGAATGGAAATAAAAAGGTCTCCCGCCATGCGGTTGGCCCATTCGGCACGGTAGCGGTTGGCAGCCACTGCATTGGTTAAATTACCAGGCAAAGCTGTGGTAGTTCGGGTTTCGAGTATTTTTTTATCAGGAAATTGCTGGCGCAGCGCCTGTGCAAGTTTTAAGCTTACCTGCAGGTTGATGGCAGCCTCGGTGGTTTGCAGGCCGCGGGCGCCAGGGTCAGAGCCCCCATGGCCGGCATCTACAATAATGGTAGCCACGCTGCTCACGGTATCTGTTTGAGCATGACTGAAAAACGCGAAGATCAACGAGAAAACAAGCAGCGAAAAAAAGCGGTTCATTAAGTAATCAATCAATTTTTATTTCCCCTACAGATTTATATTGTTAATTGTTTCTAACTTCACAAAATCTTTACTATGATTATTAATACATTTGCCGTTCTTTGAGCAAAGTTGATGCGCAAATTTAGAAGAAATTATATTGTTGTACCCTTATTAACTGTTATAATTATCATAACAGGCATGCGCGGGGTATCTGCTTATCCTGCTACCGAAAAAAAACAGGTTTTTGCAGAAAGGCTTTCTATATGGAGGCCTGATACCATACCTTTAACAGACACTACCATTACACCAGATTCTTTAGCTATTCTTCCTGATTCTTTAAACCGTGACTCTGCTGCACTCAGCGCTAAAGATACCTTTTCACTCCGTCTTTCCAAGGATACGCTTTCAGCACCTATTGAATACGAGGCAAAAGACTCCGTTGTAGGTATTGCAGACGAAAAGATCATCATCTTACACGGTAAAGCGCGTACGAAATATGAGGATATGGAACTAACCGCGCCGGTAATAGAACTGGATCAGACCAGGAATATGGTAAGGGCCCGGTCAGGTGCAGACAGTACGGGTTTTATTGATGATTATGCTGAAATGAAACAAGGCGAAAACCACTTCAAGTCAGAGTCTATGGAATATAATATTAAGACCATGCGCGGGCTTACTAAAGGCACCATTACCCAGCAGGGCGAAATGTTTGTACACTCCGATATTGTAAAAAAAGTGGATGAGCGAACCATGTATGGATTGGGTACCTTTTTCACCACCTGCAACCTTGATCATCCACACTTTGGCTTTAGGGCGCGCAGGGCAAAAATTGTAAACAAAAAACTGGCTGTTACCGGTGCAGTAAGGCCCGAGTTTGATTCAGTTCCGGTACCTATTTACCTGCCTTTTGGCTTTTACCCACTTTACCAGGGAAGACACGCGGGCATTCTGTCCCCTTCATTTGAGCAAAACGATCAAATGGGTCTGGGTTTATCGGGCCTGGGATATTATTTTGTATTTAACGATCATTGGGATGTGCAACTAACGGGTAATTTTTATTCTTACGGAAGCTGGTCTGTAGATGTGAGGCCCACATACCGCAAAATATACAAGTATCAGGGCAGCGCCAGCTTTGGCTTGCAGCATACGGCACGCGGCTTTAAAGACGACCCCGATAAATACAGGGTAAATACTTACCAGCTTAACTGGAGCCACGCGTCAGATCCGAGATCGAGGCCGGGTACCACCTTTAACGCCAGCGTAAATGCCAGTTCCACAAAGTATAATGAAAACATTCCTAACAGCAACCTGCTGAACTTTCAAAACGCGTTAGGTTCATCCATTACTTATTCAAAAACCTGGCAGGATAAACCCTATAACCTGTCCATCAGCGCTAACCATAATCAGGTAAACGTGTCTAGGATTACCACAGTGAGTTTTCCTAACGTAGCTTTTAATATGAACACCCTGTACCCTCTGGAAAGAAAAGAAGCGGCCGGCAGCAAAAAATGGTATGAGCAATTAGGGATTGGTTACCAGTTCAATTTCAGAAATACACTTTCTTTTTATGATACTTTAAATGTGCGGGAAGAAAGAGGCACCTCTTTTTTTAATTATCTTTTAGATACAACACAATGGGGCGCATCTAACAGCATTCCCATCACGCTTTCACTGCCACCTATCATGGGAGGCGCGGTAAACGTATCGCCATCTATAAGTTATTCCTTTGACGTGCTTGACAGAAGAACAATATTTACTTATGATCAGATTGAAGGACGCGACACCAACTACGCAATATTTACCAAAAAGCCGGCCTTAAGGCAAAGAGCTTCTTTTGGCTTAGGTTTTAATACGGCCATGTATGGTAAATTCAATTTAAAAGCTGGTTCGCAATTACGACATACCATCCGCCCTACACTATCGTTCAACTATACGCCTGATCTTACCCGAAATGAGTGGAAAGAGGTTCAAGTAGATGCGGCTGGAACAATGGTTTTATATAATATGCTTGAACCATCTCCTTACCTGAACCGTAACATGAGTCAGTTTGTTTCGAGGCAATTTGGAGGCATGAGTTTTAGCTTTGACAATAACCTGGAATTAAAACAGCGCGCAACGGTTAAGGATAAAAGAAAAAATGAGGCGGTTATTGAGCCCATTGACTCGAGCCGGCTGACTTCCTTTGCGGCTGACTCTGCCGGCCAGTTTGCAGAGGCAGCGCCTAACCCAAGTGCATTACAGGATGAAACGACTTTTAAAAAAATCCGCCTGATTGAAGGATTTGGCTTTAACACCTCGTACAACTTTTTTGCAGATTCTTTAAAACTGGCACCTTTAAATATATATTTCAGAACCAACCTATTTGAAAAGATCAATATCAATGCAGGGGCCATGTTTGTGCCTTACGTGCTAAGCCAATATGGTATGGCTACAAAGCAGTTAGCTTTTTTAGCAGATAAATTCAGCCTGGGAAAATTTACCAGTGCAAACATAAGCCTTAGTACCAGTTTTCAAAGCAAACCCAAAGATGCAGATAAAGAGAAAAGGAGGCAGGATGCGGTAAATGAAGCGCTGAATGACCCAATGCTGCAGGCAGACCAGCAGCGGCTTTTGGAATATATGCGAACCAACCCTGCAGAATTTGTAGACTTCAACACGCCCTGGAGTGTGAACTTAAGTTTTCAACTTAGCTATAACAGGGGCGCCATTGTTGATTCGTTTCACAGAAAAT
>JAFAFV010000181.1 GCA_023423285.1 Bacteroidota bacterium | reverse complement strand
GGGTAGATTTGAACGACCCCTATATTACTTTTAAGAATGAATATATCGAAACCCTGTGGTGGCTGCTGAAACAATTGCACAATAAAGGATTGCTTTATAAAAGTGTCAGCATTCAGCCCTATTCTCCGGCAGCAGGCACTGGCCTTAGCTCGCACGAGTTGAACCAGCCCGGAACTTATAAAGATGTAAAAGATACCTCGGCCACGGTTTTATTTAAAGTGGTAAGAAATGATAAAAGCACATTTCTTTATCACGACTCAGAAAGCGATATCCACTTTATGGCTTGGACCACCACGCCCTGGACGCTGCCTTCTAACCTGGGACTGACGGTGGGCGCGAATATTGACTATGTGCTGTTGCAAACTTACAATCCCTACACGCTGGCCCCACAAAATGTTATTCTTGCCAGGGCCTTGCTGCAAAAATACTTTAAGGAAGAGGCAGAAGTAAAAGAGGGAACGTTGCCCGGTTTTCAGGGAGAAAAAGGAGCACTGCTGCCTTATAAAATTCTAAAAGAAATAAAAGGACGGCAGCTGGAAGGCATTCATTACGAGCAGCTAATGCCGTTTGAGGCTAATTCGCCCAAAAAAATTGAAGAAATCACGCCTGGCGCACAGCCGTTTAGGGTGTTGGTTGGCGATTTTGTTACTACTGAAGACGGAACCGGTATTGTGCACACGGCTCCAGCCTTTGGTGCAGATGATTTTAAAGTTGGCAAAAAATATAATATCGGCATCCTTACCATGGTAGACCGCCAAGGAAAATTTGTGGAGGGCATGGGAGAATACAGCGGCCGCTATGTAAAAGATTATACTGATGATAAGGAATACGTGGATGTGAATGTAGACATCAGCGTAGACCTGAAAAAAGCTGGTAAAGCCTTTAAGGTAGAAAAGTACCAGCACAACTATCCGCACTGCTGGCGTACTGATAAACCCATTTTGTATTATCCGCTGGATGCATGGTTCATCAAAACCACGGCCATCAGGGAAAGAATGGTAGAACTGAACAAAACCATTAATTGGAAACCCAAAAGCACAGGCGAAGGCCGCTTTGGCAACTGGCTTGAAAATATGGTAGATTGGAACCTGAGCCGAAGCCGCTATTGGGGCACCCCGCTGCCGGTGTGGAGCACAGAAGACGGTTCTCAGCAAAAATGCATCGGTTCTATGGAAGAACTGGAAGCAGAAATTAAAAAAGCCAATGAAGTTTTAGGAGGCGATATCAATCATCATTACCTGCACAATGGCATTCTTGATTTACACAAACCATACGTGGATGATGTGGTGCTAATAAGCGATGACGGCCGACCTATGCGCCGCGAACCAGACCTGATTGACGTGTGGTTTGACAGTGGCGCGATGCCTTTTGCTCAGTGGGGATTGGATTACGAAAAACTTAAAGCAGGTAATCCGCAGCCGTTTAAAGCAGGATTTGAAGGCGCTTTCCCTGCAGATTTTATTTGCGAAGGCGTAGACCAAACACGCGGGTGGTTTTATACACTGCATTCCATAGCCTCGCTGGTTTTCGATTCGGTAGCGTTTAAAACCGTTATGAGCAATGGTTTGGTGCTGGATAAGAACGGCAACAAAATGAGCAAGCGCCTCGGCAATGCCATTGACCCGTTCGAAACAATAGAAAAATTTGGAGCCGATGCCACGCGCTGGTATCTGGTAACCAATGCCTCGCCCTGGGATAATTTAAAGTTTGATATGGAAGGCATCCGCGAAGTGCAGCGGAAATTCTTTGGCACACTTTACAATACCTATCAGTTTTTTGCATTGTATGCAAATGTGGACGGTTTTAGCTACGCCGAAGCTACAATACCTGTAAACGAAAGGCCGGAAATTGACCGCTGGATTCTTTCTTCTCTTAATACGCTAATAGGAAAAGTTGCGCAGGCCATGGACGATTATGAGCCCACGCAGGCCGGACGACTGATTGAAGATTTTGTAGATGAACACCTTAGCAACTGGTACGTGCGCCTTTGCCGCCGCCGTTTTTGGAAAGGGGAATATGAAGAAGATAAAATTGCAGCCTACCAAACACTTTACGAGTGCCTGGAAACCGTTTGTTGCCTGATGGCGCCCATCGCACCTTTCTTTAGCGATGCGATTTTTCAAAACCTCAATGCTGTAACCAGCCGCCACAATGTGGAATCGGTGCATCATGTTTTATTCCCTGCAGTAAATGATGCATGTATTGATAACAGCCTCGAAGAAAGAATGCAATTGGCGCAGGATGCTTCTTCTTTGATTCTTTCATTGCGTAAAAAGGTCAATATTAAAGTTCGGCAACCCTTGCATAAAGTGCTCATTCCTGTACTCAGCCAGCACATGCATGAACAACTGTTAAAAGTGGAAGACCTGATCAAGTCTGAAGTAAACGTAAAAGAGATTGAATACCTGCAGGCCGATAACACTTTCATCAGCAAAAAAATAAAACCCAATTTTGTGGCGCTTGGCAAAAAATTAGGTTCTAAAATGAAATCGGTTTCCAGGGCTCTGTCAATCTTTACACAGGAAGATATTGCCCGGTTGGAACGCGACGGATGGTATGAACTGAGCATTGATGGGGACAATATAAAGCTGGGCATCAACGAAGTGGAACTTACCAGTGAAGACATTCCCGGTTGGAC
This sequence comes from Bacteroidota bacterium, assembly GCA_023423285.1. GTDB lineage: Bacteria > Bacteroidota > Bacteroidia > Chitinophagales > Chitinophagaceae > Niabella. The sequence goes on along the minus strand of JAFAFV010000181.1, from coordinate 15,043 downwards.
GGTGGCCTCAAAAGGCCCGCTTACTGTAGCATTAGATATTACCATCACACCAGAATTACAGCAGGAAGGCGATGCGCGCGAATTTGTGAACCGCATTCAAAAGATTCGTAAAGACAGCGGGTTTGAACTAACCGACAAGATTCATGTACAAATTGATACAAATGAAGCCTTAAAAAGCTCATTAATCGCTCATAAAGACTATATTTGCGCGGAAATTCTGGCGGAAACGCTGGAATTTCGTTCTATTGCAGAGGGAGGCACAGAAGTTGAAGTGAATGATAATCAATTAATAACGATTGTAACAAAAAAAGCTTAAAGTAAGATGGCAACACCTAAAAAAGCAGCAGCAAAAAAAGCTGCACCTGCAAAAAAAGCTGCACCTGCAAAAAAGGCGGTGACAACTGCTGCAAAAGCGCCTGCAAAAAAGGTAGCATTAGCTAAAAAAGCTGTACCTGCAAAGAATACAGCAACACCTAAAAAAGCAGTAAAACCCGCTGCTAAAACCGTCTTAGTTAAAACGCCCGCAAAGAAGATGGCGGTTAAGAAAGCTACCCCGTTGCCTGCAAAAAAAGCTGCCGTAAAAGAAGCAGCAAAAGCAATTGTAAAAAAACCAGCATCTGCAGCACCTAAAAAAGAGGTGAAAGCGCCAAAAGTGGTGGTGCCCAAACTGTCTACTAAAAAAGCAGTTAAGTACCAACCTGATTTTACAAAAAGTGTTCTAGATGCACCAAAAATTGAAAAAGCAAAATCTGTTGTGAGATATTCTGATAGTGATTTACAGGAGTTTAAGGAAATAATTTTAAGAAAGTTAGATGCTGCTAAAAAAGAACTTACTTACCTACAGGGGCTAATTACCCGGCGCGATGAAGGTGGCGATCTGGACGAAGGGCGCTACATGACTATGGAAGATGGCAGCGTGAGCATGGAGCGTGAGCAGCTTAGCCAGTTGGCAAGCCGCCAAATCACGTTTATTGACCACCTTGAAAAAGCTTTGGTAAGGGTAGAAAACAAAACATACGGTATCTGCCGCGTCACGGGTAAGTTGATTGAAAAAGCCAGGCTGCGCGCGGTGCCACACGCCACATTAAGTATGGAGGCAAAATCAAAAATGAACAGGTAATTCTGTTTGCATATATTTAAAAAGCGGGGTACAATTAAAGTATCCCGCTTTCTTTTTACCGGTTTTTTTAAATACCTTCCACGCAAATATTACACATGACGGTTGAATTTGATTATAATAAACAGCAGGTAATACAGGCACTCCGCTATCATTTTATTTCTAAAAAAGAGCTTAGGATCATGATCATTCTGGTGAATGTGTTTGCGCTGCTGTCCCTTGCATTATACATCATGGGCAAAATCACGCCCGTGGCTTTTATCATCAATTCGTTACTGTGGATCATGTTAATGATCAGTCTTTGGTTTATACTGCCGGGCATTGTATACCGCCGCGCTAAAACATTTCAGCAGCATTTTATAATGTATTTTAATGATGATGATTTTACTCTGGAGCACGAAAAAGGGCAGCGTAGCTGGCCTTACACAAGCCTGCAGAGCTTTAAGGAAACGCCTAACTTTTTTCATTTGTATTTTGATGAGCGCTCCTTTTTACTGGTACCTAAAGATGGCTTTAAAACAATTGAAGACATGGGCAGGCTGCGCGAGATATTGAAGTCTAGGTTAACAAAGTAGTTGTCAAATGTTCTTCTTCATCATTAAGTGAGGAATGGTAAGCCTGATGAATTCATCACTACTGCTTTTATACCCTTGTTTTTCATAAAAACCAGTTACTGATTTACGCGCATACATGCTTATTTCGCGGTAGCCCATATCGCGGGCTATATTTTCGGCAAAGTTCATCAGGGCCCTGCCAATACCTTTTCCCTGAAGGTCATTTTTAACGGCCATTTGCCTAAGCAGAATCTGGCTTTCATCCCGCTGCAGCATGCAGCAGGCTAATAGTTTTTCATCTTCAAAAGCACCAATTAAAACATTTTCTCTGTCGTAAAAAACATCATCATTTTCCAGTTGCAGGCCAAGCGGCGCCCTTAATATTTCATAGCGCAACTGAAGCATCTGCCGGTATTCATCACTTCCGTAATCAATAATTTTGAGTGGCATAAATCAAGCAATAATTCGTTTAAAATTTTTAGTCTTGTTCGGCATTAATTTGCAAGATACTTGTTACAGCAGAGTACGTAAAATAAGCAGTTTGAGTTTTAACAGGAAATTTATATTTTTTTTTGTTTGTTATGCATTATTAACCAAAAAGTCTATTTTTGCAGTCAATAATAAAACTAAAAGAATATGTCAGACATTGCATCAAGAGTTAAAAAGATAATCGTTGACAAATTAGGTGTTGACGAGGCAGAAGTTACAAATGAAGCTTCTTTCACAAATGATTTGGGTGCCGATTCGCTGGACACCGTTGAGTTGATCATGGAGTTTGAAAAAGAATTCAACATTTCAATTCCTGATGAACAAGCTGAAACCATCACCACTGTTGGCCAGGCTGTATCTTATTTGGAAGAACACGCCAAATAGTATTTTTAAAGTTTGATGCTTAGTTTTGGCAAGTACACATAATTAAGCGATCAGTAAATGACTCCGCCTTTGACAATGGTAAACTTGACAAAGGCGGTTTTCTCTTAATCAACCAGCAGAATATGGATTTTAAAAGGGTTGTTATAACAGGAATGGGTGCGCTTACGCCACTCGGGAATACAATTGATGAATATTGGAACGGGCTTGTTAATGGAGTTTCCGGTGCTGCGCCTATTACTTTGTTTGATGCCAGTAAATTCAGAACTCAATTTGCCTGCGAGGTTAAGAATTTCGATCCCAATCAATATCTTGACAAAAAGGAAGCCCGTAAGGTAGACCGCTTTACCCAATTTGCGCTGGTTACCAGCGATCAGGCGATGGCCGATGCAGGGCTTACAAAAGAAAACACCAACCCCGACAGGATTGGCGTGGTACTCGGCAGCGGTATTGGAGGTTTAACCACCTTTCAAAATGAAGTAATGGATTATGCAAAAGGCGACGGTACGCCGCGCTTCAATCCTTTCTTTATACCAAAAATGATTTTAGACATTGCAGCCGGCCAAATCAGCATGCGTCATAACCTGCGTGGACCTAATTATGCGGTGGTAAGCGCCTGTGCCAGCAGCACCAATGCCATGATTGATGCGGTCAACCTCATCAGGCTGGGTAAAGCAGATATTATTGTAACCGGCGGCAGCGAAGCAGTAATTGGCGCGGCTGGTGTGGGAGGGTTTAATGCCATGAAGGCCATGAGCGAACGCAATGATGACCCCAAAACTGCCAGCAGACCCTATGACAAAGATCGCGACGGCTTTGTAATGGGCGAAGCAGCCGGGATTTTAATTTTTGAAGATCTGGAACATGCCATTGCCCGCGGCGCAAAAATCTATTGCGAAGTGGCGGGTGGCGGAGCAACAGCCGATGCACATCATATTACAGCGCCACACCCCGAAGGACTTGGTGCTAAAAATGTAATGCTGGCCGCACTAAACGATGCAGGGCTGCAGCCTGCTGATGTTGATTACATCAACACACATGGCACTGCCACACCTCTTGGGGATATTGCAGAGATTAAAGCCATACAGGATGTGTTTGGAGACCATTCTTATAAGCTCAACATCAGTTCTACAAAAAGTATGACAGGTCATTGCTTGGGTGCGGCAGGAGTAATAGAAGCAATTGCCTGTATTAAAAGTGTAATACATGATATAGTGCCTCCCACCATCAATCACTTTACAGATGACCCGGGACTGGATCCGAAATTGAATTTTACATTTAACAAAGCGCAGCAAAGATCCGTGAACGTGGCCCTTAGCAATACCTTTGGTTTTGGTGGCCATAATGCCTGCATTATTGTGAAGAAATATTCATAACCCGAATTAGTGAATTTTATAAAAGATTTTTTTAGAAAAAAATCCAATGCCGCATTAAAAAAAGAGCTGAAAAACATCATGGGTTTTAGCCCGGATAACCTTTCTTTATACAAAACTGCCCTCACACACTGCTCGTTAAGCGAAAGTGTGGACGAAAACAACGAAAGACTTGAATATCTTGGAGATGCTGTGCTAAGCGCGATGGTAGCTGATTATCTTTTTAAACGCTACCCCTACCATGGCGAGGGCTTTTTAACAGAAATGAGAAGCAAAATGGTCAATCGCCAACAGTTGAACGATGTGGCCATTAGAATGGGACTAAAAAAAATTGCACGTTACAATAAACTTGACAACTCCTTACGCACCAGCAATATTTTTGGAAATACTTTAGAAGCCTTAATTGGCGCCATTTATCTTGATTTTGGTTATAAAAAAACCTGCCGTTGGGTGCTAGATTATATTATTATGCCCCATATGTTTATGGATGAACTAGAAAGCCGGGAGATCAATCATAAAAATAAATTATACGGCTGGGTAAATAAGAATGGTAAAAATCTTAAGTTTGTTACTGTAGATGAAAAACTTGAAAGCGGGCGCAGGTTGTTTACTGTTGCCGCTGTAGTGGATGGTGAAAGCATTTCGCAGGGCAAGGCATTTAATAAAAAAGACGCCTCTCAAATTGCAGCCACTCTTGCATTAGATGCGCTGGGTATAAATAATGAACAAGTTGGAGTTTTACCATAATTAGAATTAAAATCCATAAGTATGAAAAAGAATGTATTGGCCTTTGGCCTTGCTATTGTTTTTTTGGCCTGTGGCCAGAGCGAGCAGTCGGATAAATTTGCTAACGCGCAGCAGTATGACGATTTTATAACAGCCCGCATTACACAAATGCAGCAATCGCTTTTTGCAGTGCAAAACGGAACATTCGACAGTACTCAAATAGATACGGCGATCAAAAAATACGAAAACCAGATAGACTCGGTAAATAAAACCATTAAGGACATGCCTGGTTTTGATGACAATACCACTTACCGCAATGCTGCGGCCAACCTGGGAGAGTTTTACAAAAAATCTGTTGGAACCTATTATGCAGATATTGCCAAAATTTATATGGAAATAAAAGATTCCACAGCTGATGTGAAAGTGCAGGAAGTGATAAAAAAACTTCAGGCCGAAGAGGCGAAGGCTGATGATGAATTTATAAAAGAAAGGGAAGCCTTTGCGGCAAAGCACCAGTTAAATCTTATGAATAAAGAATAATCCTTAAAGTATTTTTTAGCACTTGCAGCCGGGTATTCCGGCTGCTTTTTTTATATGTGAACGATTTAGGTTACAAATTGTTAATTGAGTAAATTTACATTCACCCCTACTATGTCTAAGAAAGGAATATTTTATACCGTTTTTTTCGTGTTGCTCACCCTCGGTTTTTATTGGGCTGCAAGTGTTTTAATACCGGGTTATAATGACAGGAAGCTGGAACCCATTAGTAAGGTAAGTGCTTTCAGCTTTACCAATCAGGATGGCCGGCAAGTAACCAATCAGGATGTGACTGGTAAAATTTACGTAACCGAATTCTTTTTTACCACTTGCCCTGGTATTTGCCCCATGATGAACGATAATATGAAACTGGTATATGAAAAATACAAGGGCAATCCGGAATTTTTAATTCTTTCACATACATGCGATCCAAAAACAGACAGTACGGCACAATTGAAAAGATATGCTGACTCGCTTGGTGTGAATACAAAGCAATGGATGTTTTTAACTGGCAGAAAAGACAGCCTGTATAATATGGCCAGGCTTAGCTATACTATTGATGACCCGGCTAACAATTTGAATAGTATTGAAGACGACTTTTTACACTCGCAGTTCTGGGCACTGGTAGACAGAAAAGGAAACGTGCTGAAAATTTACGATGGGCTGAAGAAACGTGAGATCAATCGCCTTATAAAAGATATACAAAAGGAACTGGACGATAAGCCCAGGCAAGCTGTCAAAATATAACAACATGGACAGAGTAGCTACTATATTAAAAGATAACAAGCTGAGCGTTACAGCAGGGAGACAAAAGATACTGCAATTGTTCCTGCATTCAACCGGTGCGCTTTCTCATGCTGATATAGAAAAGAAAACCGGTGCGCATTTTGACAGGGTAACCATATACCGCACGTTGAATTCATTTGTAGATAAAGGCATTATTCATGTAATTCCTTCTTCAGACAACTCAATAAAATATGCATTGTGTAAAGATGATTGTGAAGAAGGCCATCATCATGATCACCATGTGCATTTTCAATGCAGCAAGTGCACCAATACATTTTGTTTAGATGAAATCGTAACCCCTTCGGTTATTGTGCCAGCCGGTTATAGTGCAACAAGCATACAGGTACTTGTTCAGGGGCTATGTAAGGATTGCAGTATAAACAGAAATTAAAAAAAGCCCTGGTGTAGAAACATCAGGACTTTTGATTAATGTTTTGATTAGTATGCAAAGTACTCACTAAATAAATGTGCTCCAAATATTTCACCTCACATTATACACAACTTCTTGTTAAGATTTTTTTCCTCCGCCAACCAAAGAATATAAAAGCGAAGAGCCTATTGACAGAAATATGCTGAACAACAATGCCCACCAGAAACCATCAATTTGAACACCGTCAAAAAAATAAGCAGCAGCCATTATCATCAGCGCATTGATAATCAGTAAGAAAAACCCCATAGTAACGATGGTAACCGGTATGGTAAGCACCACCAGCACTGGTTTTACAATAGCATTAAATACGGCCAGTACAAGAGCAAAGAGTGCCGCAGTCTTCATATCTGTTATATGTACTCCGGGTATAATATACAATTGAAGCAGGTAGGCAATAAGGCCGGTTATTAAAACTTTCAAAAGAAAATTCATGGCAGGTAAGGCATTTACAAGCAAAGATACTCTAATTCGGCTTGAAATAGCTAAGCCCAGCCAGTTATCGGTAAACCAAAATAAATAAACGGTAAGCGATCAGGTATATAAACCGCCGTTAACTGACAATACCTGGCCTGTAATATATGCTGCCTCTTTCGTCACAAAAAAGCCAACGGCATGCGCCACTTCCTGAGGTGTGCCAAAGCGGTTTACTGGTATGATCTGTTTCATTTCAGTTTCGTTGATCTCAGCAGTCATATCTGTTTTAATAAAACCCGGCGCTACGGCGTTCACGGTAATATTTCTTTTACCAACTTCTTGCGCCAACGCTTTAGTAGCTGCAATAATGCCGCCTTTGGCAGCCGAATAATTGGTTTGCCCGGCAAGACCTTTCAACCCGCTTAAAGAAACTACATTTACCACGCGGCCATAGCGTTTACGCAGCATACTGTTTATGATAATGCGCGTTACAGCAAAAAAACCACCCAGGCTGGTATCCAGCACGCTGTCCCATTGTTCATCTTTCATCCACATCAGCAGCACATCATCTTTAATGCCTGCATTGTTTACAAGCACCTCAATGGTTTTATCTTCATTGGCTTCTATCCAGCCGCCCAGTGTAGTTTGCACTTCAGTACGATTGGCCACATCAAATTGCAGCAACTGGCCGGTAACTCCCATGGCAGTTATTTCGCTAAGCGTTTCTTCTGCACGTGTTTTATTGCCTTTATAATTGATAAGGATGTGATAACCCATTGATGCGAGTTTAATGCATATGGCTTTGCCTATACCTCGGGAGCCACCCGTAACTAATGCCCAATTCATGTAATTGATGCTTTGAATGTTAAAAAGTAGAGATGATCAGTAAGGCTTATTGCTCTTTAAATAATCCCTCACGGTTGCCAGCGATTTGTAAAGAGGCGCATCCTCTACAAATTTCGGGAATATTTGCCGCAAAGTATCATAAACAGTTTTTGTTTTGGATGCCATTTTATCTTGACATTCTAAAAAGTCAATTCCCTGCAAAAGGGTCATAGCCTGAATGGCTAATACCTCATACGCGTTTTCAATTACCATCTTAGCAATACGCGCGCTGTTGTAACCCATGCTCACAATGTCCTGATTATCGTTGTTGTTAGAAATGCTGTGCACATACATAGGAAAAGACAGCGTCTGGTTTTCAGCAGTGGTAGAAGTAGCTGTAAACTGTATGCCCTGCATACCGAAGTTGAGACCCAGCACACCCAGGTTTACAAACGGCGGAAATTTTTGATTCAGCTTGCTGTTGAGCAGATAGTTTAGCTGCCTTTCGCTAAGCATGGTAAGCTTTGTAATGGCAATCTTTATTTTATCCATTTCAAAACTTACATAATCGCCATGAAAATTACCGCCATGAAAAATATTCTGGTTGGCAACATCAACTACAGGATTATCATTTACAGAGTTAAATTCATTCACAACGGTTTCTTCAGCGTGGGCCAAGGTATCAAACACGGGGCCAAGCACCTGCGTAACGCAGCGTAACGAATAATACTCCTGCACTTTGTCTTCAAACACATCGTGCTGAATATTTTTAGGGTTGTATAAATGCTCAGATCTGCTGCGAATCATGGTACTGCCTTTTAATGTATCTCTAAAAACTGAGGCTACCTGGTTTTGGCCTTTGTGGTGTTTTACAATATTCAGTTCGTGAGAAAAATGGTCGTCATATACCTCCATTATTTCGTTAGTAATGGCAGAAAGTGTGATCGCCCAGTTTAAAAGATTTTTTGCATGGATAAGGTTCAGCAGTCCCACTCCTGTCATGGCAGAGGTGCCATTCAGCACGGCCAGCCCTTCGCGGATTCGAACTTTTAAGGGTGTGAGTCCTGCTTTTTGAAAGCCTTCTGCCGCAGGCATCATCTTATCTTCATACCACACCTCACCTTCGCCAATAAGGCCAAGTGCCAGATGCGCCAGTTGTACCAAATCGCCGCTGGCGCCCACACCGCCGTGCTCAAAAATAGTGGGGATCAGATTTTTATTGATCATCGCTGCAAGTAGTTCCACAATATCGGTATGCACGCCGGAATAACCCTGCATCAGGTTGTTAAGCCGGCATATCATAACGGCTTTTCCCAAAAGTGGAGATAAAACCTGGCCACCTCCACTGCTGTGGCTGCGAATTAAATTGTATTGCAGCTGAAGAATATTTTCGTTGCTAATCTTGTATTGAGCCATTGGCCCGAAGCCGGTATTAATACCATAAATTAGTTTATGATCACTAAATTTCTGTAAAAACTCAAACCCCGACTGTACGTTTTCGAGTGTTTTTGGATCGAGCGTTACGGTTTTTCCTTCTAACAAGATTGCTTTAAAATCGTCTAAAGTCAATCGGTTACCACCTACCTGTACCATTTATATGTATTGATTAAGTCAATCTGCAAAAGAACAAAATAATTATTTGGGAGCAAAAAAAGTTTTAAAATGGCTGGAATGTAAATTATTATGCGCAGCCGTGTTTTCTTTTATCTATGAATTTAACAGGTTTTCTTACGCCTTCGGGATATTGCATTTTCTGCATTTCTTCTGGCGTAATATATTTGATGTGTGGCATTACGCGCAGGCGTGCCTGCAGGTAAGAAGCAATACGGTTTTCAGCTTCTTCGCCTGTTTCTGTGGGTACTAAATATAAAAGCACTTCATCAGTACCTATTTCGTTGCTGAATACTTCGGCTACGTATTCTTTTATGGCATCTATTTTATGAATGATCTCAAATAAAGCCGGCGCAAAAAGGGTGGTGCCTTTAAACTTGATCATTTGTTTTTTACGTCCTATCACCGGCGATAGTCTTAATGTATGTCTGCCGCAGGCGCAAGGCTCGGTATAGGCACGGCAAAGGTCGCCGGTTTTGTAGCGCAGCAGGGGCATTCCTTCCACGCCAAGTGTAGTTACCGTTACTTCACCCACTCCTCCGTTGGCTACAGGCATACCTTCTTCATCCAAAATTTCTACAATAGCAAGCTCCGGGTTCATATGGCCTCCCTTGCCTTCGCTGCATTCGGTAAATGCAGTTTGCATTTCAGTAGAGGCATAGGTTGAATACAGGCGAATGTTCCAGTCTTTGGTGATCTTTTGCCCCAGCACATTTAGCTCAAGATTTTCAGTACGCAAATTTTCACCAATGCAAACCGCTTTTTTTACTGATGAGGCGTTGTAATCTATTCCATGATCGTTAGCATATTGCAATAGCTTTACAATGAATGATGGAACGGCTACAATGGATGTGGGTTTAAGCCTTTCAATCACCTCCCATTGCAACGAAGGAACGCCTGGGCCAACTCTTACCATGCCAGCACCCAGTTTACGAATGCCCATGTAATACGCCATACCTGCCATAAACTGCCTGTCAAGCGTGAGCATCAGCTGGTACACATCGTTGGGCGTGCCGTCAGCACAAACAAAAGAACTGTACTCGTTATAAGCCAGGCGCTGCAGGTCGTTTTCAGTTAAGGCAATGGTAACCGGGCTGCCAATGGTACCGGAGGTTGCCATGTATTCAATAATCCTGTTTTTTGGCACGCACAAAAAATTTTCGTTTTGCGACTGCAGGTGTTCCTTATCTGTAGTTGGAATTTTTACTAGGTCTTCAATGCTTTTGATACCTTTGATATCAATAAGGTGCGTTTTAAACAGTGCTTTATAAAAAGGAGAATTAATACTCACGTATTGCAGCAGGTCAGTTAGCCTAATTTCCTGATAAGCCTTTATATGCGCTGCAGATTGAAAGGCTATGGATGGTAGTTCGTTCATACTTCAAAGAAAAATTAATTTTCAATCACCACCACTGCGGCGGCAATATTTTTTAAATGACTGAGGGATACGTTTATTCTTCCAGGGTTTAAATGCTGAAGCGTTACAGCGGTTCGCCCTGTAAAACTGATGTGCGGTTTCCCGGTATCATTACCCGAAATAACAATTTCATTAAAAGATGTACCGCTGGCCCAGCCTGTTCCCAGCGCTTTAAAAAAAGCTTCTTTTGCTGCAAAGCGCGCAGCATAATGTTGGTATTTGTGTGCTTTTGGCTCGCAGTATTCAATCTCAGCTTCAGCAAAAACCAATTCGCGAAAGCCCTGCTGCTTTTCAATTTTTTCAGCCACGCGTTCCACTTCTATAATATCGAGGCCAATACCAATGATCATAAGCAATTAATTGTAATGTACACGCTAAGGTACAGGGTCAAAGCCATGTCCGCCCCAGGGGTGGCAGCGGGCAATTCTTTTTATTGTAAGCCAAAACCCTTTAAATGCGCCGTATTTTTTAAAAGCTTCCAGCCCGTATTGTGAGCAGGAAGGCGTGAACCTGCATTTTGGCCCTAGCCAGGGAGACACTACATACTGGTAAAACCTGATGAGTATGATAAATGGCCAGCTTAATATTTTAGCTATGGATCTCATTAAAAAAAGGGCGTGGGATTAAACTAATTTAGATTGTATCAATTTTTGTAAAGCTACGCAAACGCTTTCGTATAACTCGTTATACTGCGGCAATTGTTTGCCGGTGTATAATATAAACACTGAGATTTGTTTGCTGTTCTTTTCAGCCGCCTCCACAAGCGGGTGTTGCTGTAAGCGGTAAGCCTCTCGCAGTAATCGTTTCACACGGTTACGGTCAACAGCTTTTTTAAAATAACGCCCGCTTAGGCCCACACCGCATTGTACAAAACCTTTATCAGCTTCTTCTGCCAGGTACAACAGTTTAATGTTTTCTGCAAACACGGCTTTTCTGCCTGTAAAAATCTGTTGCAGTTTTTTACGGCTTTTCAGACGCTGTTGTTTTGAAAACGTGTTGCGGGGCATGATGTTTTAGCGAATGAATTTGCCAATAACCGGAAATCTTTTAAATTCTTTCTTTTCAATATTAATAATAAACAAAGCGTATATTATAAGTAATACGGTGGCCACACTGTAATATACCCAAATGTTGGGGAAATATTGCGTTATAAAATGATGAGCAAAATAAACCAGCACTGCAATAAGAATGTAGGCCAGCAACTTCTTCCATGCATAAGGCACGGGATAGCTTTTTTGTCCCCATACGTACGAGATCACCATCATTACACCATAACAGGCAAAGGTGGCCCAGGCACATGCCACATAACCAAAACGAGGAATGAAAAGATAATTGAGAACTAATGTAACGGCTGCACCAATTAAGGTTATGTAGGCTCCGGCTATGGTTTTATTACCCAGTTTGTACCAGATGCTGAGATTGTAATATATGCCCAAAAATATGTTGGCTACTAATAAGATTGGTACCACTTTTAGCCCAACCCACATTTCGGGGTTTTGAATGAACAGCTTCCACGCATCTAAGTAAAGCATCACAAACAAAAACATCAGACATAGTGTAATTACAAAAAATTTCATCACGCGCGCGTAGATCCTGGGTGCGTTTTCAGAAGTTGACTGGTTGAAAAAGAAAGGCTCGGCACCCATGCGAAAAGCCTGCACGGCCAGTGTGATCAAAATAGAAAGCTTATACACCGCTCCATAAATTCCCACCTCTGCTTTTACAGCTTCTTCGGTACCGGCTGCAGACCACCAGCTCAGCATGATCCTATCAAGGGTTTCGTTGATCATACCGCCAAAACCAGCCAGCATAATGGGCAGTGCATACAAGATCATTAGCCGCCAAACGCTTTTATCAAACCGGAAACTGAAACCAAAAAATTCTTTTGAGAGTAATAGTAGTGTCACCGTGGCTTGTATTAGGTTGGCTACAAAAATGTAACCTACTTTCCATTCTTCGTTATAAATGCCGGCAAGTATGCTTTTTGGATTTTTTTCAATAATGGACGGGCAAATGCTTAAAAAGAAATAAATGCTTAATACGTTTAAAACAATGCCAGTTAGTTTAATAAAAGCAAATTTTCGCGGCTTTCCGTCAAGCCTTAATTTGGCAAAAGGAATGGTTGACAGCGCATCAACACCAATGATTAAAGCAGCCAGCAGTAAATACTCAGGGTTGTTTTCAAGCTTGATAAGCTGCGCCAACGGAATGTGAAATACGATGAGCAGCAATGAAAGGAAAAGCGATGAAAAAATAAGCGAAATACTGGAGGTGTTGTAAACGGCTTTTCTATCATGGTTTTGAGTGAATCTGAAAAAAGCAGTTTCCATTCCATGCGTAAATAGAATGTTCATAAAAGGGATGAAGGCATACACCAGCACCTGTTCTCCATATTCGGCAGTAGTAAGCTTAAGCGTAAGATAGGGGGTAAGCAGGTAATTGATAAACCTTGCTACGATAGAACTCAATCCATACCAAACCGTTTGCCCTGCCAGTTTTTTAATGCCGCTCAATCAAATAAGTATTAAGCAACAAATTTACATTACTTCCTGTAAATAAGTTTACAGCTCTATTTTCAGCGGTCTGCATACAACCATTTAACTTTGTATTAAATCTATGATTAAACTTTCAGCTTAGCAGCACACTTTAAATTTTATAAGATGAAAAAATGGTTTTTAGCAACAGCATTATTTTTGTTTGTCACAGGATTTGTTTCTGCACAAGCTTACGAAGGAAGCTTAAGTGTAAAAAAGGTTGAGGAGCCTGCTATTGTAATGGTTTATAAATACCCGGCAGATGTGGTGGAAAACGCGTTTAAGGCAAAACTGGCTGATAAACGATTAAAAGGCAATAAGAGCAGAGGCTTTCTTGTGTATACCAACTCGCAGCTTGCAGAAATTGCCGCGGCTCCGCTGGATTATTCTTTTAAATTTGATGAAAGCGGTAAAAGAGGCAACGAAAGTACCACAGTTTACCTGCTGATGAAAGGTGACAATAGCGCCGCGCGCGATGGTGCTACCATGGCGCGCAATGCTAAATCATTTTTAGAAAACATGGTGCCTGCCGTGCAGCAAAGCAATACCATTGCCCAGATAAAAAGGCAGGAAGACATGCTGGTAAAAGAAGAAAAGCTACTGCGTGAATTGAAAAAAGATCATGAAGACCTTGATAAAAAAATAAAGGATAACGAAAAGAAACAGGCAGCGCAGGAAAAAGTTATTGAATCGCAGCGCAGCATTCTCACTGATCTTAAATCAACACTGAATTAAAAGTGGTATTAATTAGCATATAAATAGAGCTCTGTCACCGAGCTCTTTTTTTATTGTGTGAGTATGTTCAGCTTACCATCCCAATATCCACGCAAACATCAGCGGGGCTACAATGGTGGCGTCACTTTCCACAATAAATTTTGGTGTGTTAATGTCCAGCTTGCCCCAGGTAATTTTTTCATTAGGCACAGCGCCACTGTATGAGCCGTAAGACGTGGTGCTGTCGCTGATCTGGCAGAAATAGCTCCAGAACGGCACATCGTGCCACTCCAGATCCTGGTACATCATAGGCACCACGCAAATGGGAAAATCGCCGGCAATGCCACCTCCTATCTGAAAGAAACCTACCCCCTTGCCGCTGCTGTTAGCACGGTACCATTCCGTTAAAAACATCATGTATTCAATACCGCTTTTTACGGTGCTGGCTTTCAACTCGCCTTTAATGCAGTAGCTGGCAAATATGTTGCCCGTGGTACTATCTTCCCAGCCCGGCACAATAATGGGAATGTTTTTTTCGGCAGCCGCCAGTATCCAACTGTCTTTGGGGTCAATTTCGTAATGCTCTTTCAAATTGCCGCTTAGCACTACCTTGTATAAAAACTCGTGCGGAAAGTAACGTTCGCCATTGGCTTCAGCATCTTTCCATGCTTTTTCCAAATGCTTTTGCAACCTGCGAAAAGCCTCTTCTTCAGGTATGCATGTATCTGTTACGCGGTTGTAATGATTTTCTAAAAGTTCCCACTCCTGCTCGGGCGTCAGATCGCGGTAGTTCGGCACTCTTTTATAATGGCTGTGCGCTACAAGGTTCATCACATCTTCTTCTAAGTTAGCGCCCGTGCAGCTAATAATCTGCACTTTATCCTGCCTGATCATTTCAGCAAGAGAAATGCCCAGCTCTGCCGTGCTCATGGCGCCTGCAAGTGTGATCATCATTTTTCCGCCTTCGGCGAGATGCGTTTCATATCCTTTGGCAGCATCCATAAGAGCTGCGGCATTAAAGTGGCGGTAATGGTGCTGTATAAATTGTGAAACGGGTCCTTTACTCATTTTATATAAATTTTTCAGGCCGCCTTCAGATCACAAAACCGTGAGACATTGCGGAACGGCAAAAATA
>JAFAFV010000020.1 GCA_023423285.1 Bacteroidota bacterium | reverse complement strand
GTGGCGCACTACAGGTGTCATATTTAATACGATTAGCAGGTCATCTTCAGGATTTTTACCTTTTCGTTTATATACAATCACGCATTCATCGCGGTGATTGAGGTCTACCCATTCAAAACCATACATATTAAACTGATTCTGGTACAAAGCGGGCTCCTCTTTTAATAACCTGTTGAGTTGTTTTAGACAAGTTTGTACCCCCGCGTGGCTTTGGTATTTCAACAAATGCCAGTCAAGTTCGCGCTTGTAATTCCACTCGCTTGTTTGTCCAAACTCGCTGCCCATAAATAATAGCTTAGCCCCGGGATGCGTCCACATATATGTAAAAAATAAACGCAGGTTGGCAAACTTTTGCCACAGGTCTCCCGGCATTTTAAAAACCAGCGGGCTTTTGCCATGCACCACCTCGTCATGGCTGATGGGCAGCATGAAGTTTTCATCGTAATAATACATCATGCTAAAGCTGAATTTATCCTGATGGTTTTTACGTGCAATCGGATCCAGCTTAAAATAATCCAGGGTATCATGCATCCATCCCATCATCCATTTCATACCAAAACCCAGGCCGCCATCATACGTGGGTCTTGATACACCCGGCCAGTCAGTCGCTTCTTCGGCTATGGTTTGTACACCCGGAAAATCTCTGTACACCATATGGTTCAGGTCTTTTATAAACTGAATGGCTTCAAGGTTTCCATCGCCTCCATGCTCGTTGGGTTCCCACTCCCCCTCTTTACGGCTGTAATTAAGTTTTAACATAGAGCTTACGGCATCTACGCGTATACCGTCAATGTGAAACAGATCAAACCAAAATCTGGCACTGCTAATTAAAAATGATTTAACCTCTCCCCTTTTATAATTAAAAATATAGCTGTTCCAATCAGGATGAAATCCCTTACGCATATCAGCATATTCATAGGTATGATCGCCATCAAACATAAACAGCCCATGCGAATCGTACGGAAAATGTGATGGCACCCAGTCAAGAATAACACCGATACCTGCCTGATGAAATGCATCAACCAATCGCATAAATCCCTGCGGATCTCCAAACCTTGATGTAGGCGCAAAATAGCCTGTAACCTGATAGCCCCAGCTACCGTCAAAAGGAAACTCTGTAACCGGCATTAGTTCCACATGCGTAAATCCCATTTCTTTTACATAAGGCACCAGTAACTTACATAACTCTTCATACGTGTGATAAGTATCTTCATCGTTGGCATCCGGCCTGCGCCAGCTTGCCAGATGCACTTCATACACGCTCCAGGGCGCATCAAGAGAATTATTCTTTGTTCGGGTTTGCATCCAGTCATCATCTTTCCACTCATAAAACAAATCCCACGTAATGGAAGCAGTTAAAGGTTTCAGCTCCCAAAAATTTGCAAAAGGATCGCCTTTATCGTTTACCCGATTTTTGTGCCCCACTATGTGGTACTTATAAACTTCTCCAAGATTTATATTTGGGATGAACCCTTCCCAAATACCGCTGTTATCCCAGCGGGGGCTAAGCGGGTGAGAAAGTTTGTTCCAGTCATTAAAATTTCCTGTAACAAAAACAAAGGTGGCACTAGGCGCCCACACACAAAAATACATGCCCCACACATCATTCACCTTTAACGAGCGGGAACCAAATTTTTCATAAAGGCTGTAATTAGTTCCGTTCTGAAAGTTGCGCACATCTTCAGCGGTCAGCAGCGAATAATTCCACACAGGTCCTGATGTATCAATAAAATTCCTGCTTTCAAAATCTTGTTGTAGTTGTTTGTAATCGGCGGCCATATTAAAATTCTAAACTACAAGGTAGGTTTTATTTAACAAAACATTTTTACGACATCTTCGTAATAATTCATTTCCACCCTACCTTTACAACTGGAGCAAGATCGGGCTGTTTGTAAGATTTTGCCTTACACTTTGTCCTGTGATCTTTTTAACTGCGTAAACTAAAACTTATATGAAAAAATGGCTACTGCTGATTTTTTGCTTTTGCCTGATAGCACCTGCATTTGCTCAAAACACGGGCGTAAAAGGTACTCTTACCGATACTACAGATAACAAAAGCCTTGAGAACAGCGTGGTGGCTGTATTGAATACTGATACTATTATGGTTAGTTTTTCCCGTGCCGGCGCCAATGGTACTTTCTCAATTAAATTGCCAGACAGTACCAAAAAATATTTGCTACTCATCACGCATCCTTCTTTCGGAGATTATGTAGATAGTATCAACACCAACAGTGGACAGGTGCTTGACCTGAAAACGATTTTTATGTTTTCAAAAGCCAAGCTGCTTGAAGAAGTTATCGTGCGGGGTAATCGTTCCATGTTCATGCGGGGCGATACCACTGTGTTTACAGCCGACAGTTTCAGAGTATCAGAAGGCGCTAACGTGGAAGAGCTTTTAAAAAAACTTCCGGGTTTTCAGGTAGACCGAACCGGCCAAATAACTGCTATGGGTGAAAGCGTAAAAAAAGTATTGGTAGATGGAGAAGAGTTTTTTGGCACCGACCCGGGCATTGCTACAAAAAACCTGCGGGCCGATGTGGTGCAGGAGGTGCAGGTTTTTGATAAGAAAAGTGATCAGTCTACGTTTACAGGAATTGATGACGGCACACGCGACAAAACCATCAACCTGAAATTAAAAGAAGACAAAAAGAAAGGATACTTTGGTAAGATTGATGCAGGCGGCGGTATTATGGACGATGCACAGCAGACCAAAGATAAAGCACGTTATTACTCAGCCGGGATGCTCAATGCATTTAAAGGTAAAAGAAAAATAGCGGCATACGGCATTACCAGCAATACCGGTTTTATGAACCTAGACTGGGAAGATAATGACAGGTTTGGCGGCGGTAATAATGTGGAAATGTCTGGTGATGGCATCTTCATCAGCAGTGGTGGGTGGAACTCAAGCACCGGGCTGCCTGTAAATTATAATGGTGGCTTTCATTACAGCAATAAATTCAACCAGGATAAACACTCGATAAATGCCGGGTACCGGTACGTGCAGATTGATGCACCGGGCAATACCAGAACCTTCTCCCAAAATTTTACCACTGCGGCACCCTGGCGTATGAATGCTACTAACAACTTTGTAAACAACAGCAAAAAGCACGCGCTTAACCTTACTTACGAAGCAAAGATTGATTCATTCAATACCTTAAAACTTACTGCGGGCGGCAACAGAAACAACAGCCGCAACCAATCTGTGTACAGCGCAGAAAACATTGATGACAACAGCGGTAATTTTATCAATACCAGCAACAGACGCTCAGATAATACAAGCAACCAGCAGGCGTTTAATGCCAACCTGCTGTGGATGCATAAGTTTAAAAAAGAATTTCGAACACTCTCGATCAATACTTCTTTCAACACATCAGAGTCGGAAAGCGACGGTCTGCTTTATGCCAAAACTGATTTTTATGAAGGAAGCGTAATTGACAGCACCGCCATTATTGATCAGCAAAACCTGATTGATAATAATAACAATAACATTAGTGCACGCCTTTCGTATACCGAGCCAATCATAAAAGACTTTTATATAGAAATGAGTTACGGCCTTAACTACAACCGCCGTAATAATATCAGGAATATTTACGGGCCTGGCTCGGGCGGTTATAATCAGAGAATAGATTCGCTGAGCAATAATTATGAATTCAATGATATGGCTAACTCTCCGGGCATGAGTTTTCGTTTTACCAGAAAAAAATTAAATGCTTCCGCAGGCGCCACGGTTGGTTTGACAAGGTATCATCAGGTCAATAAAACTGACGGACGTAAGGATGAATTTTATTTCACCAATTATTTTCCACGGGCAAATATTTCTTATCAAATAAAACCGTCAGAGAGGCTTTGGTTTAACTACAATGGCAGTACCAATGCGCCCGGGCTGGAACAGATGCAACCGATACGCAACAATACCGATCCGCTCAATCAATACATTGGCAACCCCAACCTCAGGCCATCATTTGGTCATAGTTTTCGCCTGAATTACAGTAACTGGAAGATGCTGAACCAGCGAAGTGTATGGCTTTCAATTGATGGCGGCTTTACGCAAAATGCTTTTACGAGTTTAAGTTATATTCGAAACGCGGCCCGCACTACTCAAACAGTGAATGCCAACGGCGTGTACAACTTCAATTTTTATGCAGATTATAACCGGCTGATCGCAAAAAGCATGAACCTGAGGTTAGGCATTTCTCCCAGGTTCAACATCAACAACCGTGTAGATTTTCTGTCGGTGAACAATGAACCCGTTATAAAAAACAATACTCAAAATACCAGTTATAGGTTTCAGCTTACCCTGAACTCGGACAAGGAAAAGAAATATGACATTTACATGGGCCCGTATATCAGTTACAATATTGCAAATGCCACAGTAAGCACCGCTGCCAATGCTAAATACTGGGCAGCAGGCGGTTACTTTTCGGGCACAATTTACCTGCCTAAAGAATTTGAATTACAAACCACATTGAATGGTGAATACCGCCAGCCTGATTCCCGCTTTCCAACCAACAACAACTTTACACTTTGGGATGCAGAGATCAGAAAATGGATGTTGAAAAGAAAATTGCAGGCAAAGATTGTGGCAAAAGATCTGTTGAACGAGCGCAATGGGTATAGCAGAAATTTCAATAGCAGCAGTTTTATTGAAACCTACAATACAGTTTTAAGAAGGCATTTTCTGGTGGGCCTGGTTTGGAATTTTAATAACATGGGCGCAGGCGATGCGAAAACAAACTAAAGCGTAGATCAATAAATTTTGGGTTATACTATCCCTTCAACTAATGAACTTTATGGTGAATTCCCTGCCTAACGGCAGGCAGGCATGTAGCCAGAAAACAAAAAAATAAACATATGAAAACTATATTATCAGTTCTCATCATCTTACTTAGCTTACAAGGGACATCGCAACCTTTCATCACTTCTGGCGTGGTAGAATATGAGGTAAGAACCAACATTTGGCGGCAGAACGAAGGAAACGAATGGTTTGAAAGAATTAAAGATCAGCTATCTCAATTCAACACTGATTACTATACCTATTCTTTTATAAACAATAAAGCCATTTACAAATTTGACCGCAAAGGCGATACAAAACGAACATTTAGTTTTTTTGGTTCAGGAGATGATGAAAGTGTGTGGTATAACGATTACACAACCGGCGAGCAAACAAAATTATCTCCGCTGGACGGGTACCTGCTTACAAGCGGACAACAAAGAAAAATTGTTTGGAAACTGGATCCTGATGATCAAAGACTGATTGCCGGCTTTAACTGTCGGCGCGCTCAAACCATTTTGTTCGACAGTGTGTATGTGTTTGTATATTATACTGATGAAATCACAATTAGCGGCGGGCCTATGAGCCTGCATGGTTTGCCCGGCCTTATACTGGGCGTCACCATCCCGCGTATGTACACCAGTTGGATTGCCACTGGTGTCAGGCTTACTACGCCTGATGCACGCACCATTACACCTCCCACAAAAGGTAAGAAAAAAAGCGAACCCGAAATAAGAGCGGCTATCGAACAATTGAGCAAATCATGGGGCGGCGATGCTAAAAAATGGCTTGACCTCTTTATGTGGCGCACAGTCTTGTAGTGCCTGCTATTGCAGCTCCAGCACCCAGTTATGCATGGGATGTAAAGTAAGGCTATCGGCGAGCGCCATGGTTTTGCCCGTTACCACATCCCGTGCAGTGGTAAAGCCATTCATCCTTTCTGCAAACCTTGATGATGCAATCGTTGCCGGTTTATTGTTTGTATTCATGGCGCACATGATGGTTTGCTTATTGTCGTACCTGAAATACACATACACACCATCAACAGGCAGGTATTGCATCATTTTTCCTTTTGTAATAGCAGATGAAGTTTTCCTGAAATTAGCCAGCGTCTTTATATAGTTAAACACTGCATTTTCTTTTTCAGTTCTGCCGGATGCAATAAATTTATTGTGCCGGTCGCCCTTCCAGCCACCGGGAAAATCAAGCCGCACATAGCCATCGTTTGGCGATGTTAATCCTGTCATTAAAATTTCATTGCCATAATACATTTGCGGTATGCCGCGGCAGGTAAGCAGCCAGGCAAAAGCTGTTTTATATTTGGCCGTGTCTTCTTTTACCACACTGTAAAAACGGTTCAGGTCATGGTTGTCTAAAAAAATCACCTGGCGCGTGGGGTCTTTGTATACAAAATCCTGAGCCAGCGTGGTGTACAGTTTATTCACGCCTTCAGTCCAGCCAAAGGCTTCTGTTACCGCTGGTTGAATACCATAGAATAAGGTTTGAAAATCGGTGGTTGCCTGCAGGTTGCTTTTAAAAGCAAGATTGTAATTATTTTCGGTAAAAAAACTTTGGTTCGGCACCCCATGCACCCAGGTTTCTCCAAAAATGCTGATGTCGGGGAACTCGTCATACAATGCCTGATTACAGCGGTTCATAAATTCCAGATCGTTATAGGCGTATGTATCTACGCGCCAGCCGTCAATACCAAATTCTTCCACACACCAAATAGCATGTTGAATGAGAAATTTTTGTACAAACAGATTGCTATGATCCCAGTCTGGCATTTGGGTGGTAAACCAACCTTTCTCCATGATCTTTCTATCAATCTCCGCTACGTAGGGATCAAACATAGCCTGGTCTTTATAGTTGGTTTGGGTAAAGTTTGGCCATCGGTGAAACCAGGTACTGTCTGGCTGGTCCTGAAACAAAACATGTTGCAGTCCCACGTGGTTGTATACCGCATCCTGAATTATCTTAATACCCTTGTCATGCGCAGCATCTACCAACGATTTATAAGCATTGGCCCCACCCAAGCGTGGCTCTATAGAATAATGATTGGTAAAAGCATAGCCATGTTCGGTGCGGTCAGGCATATCATTTTCTAACACCGGGTTAAGCCAGATGGCTGTTACGCCTAAATCATATAAATAATCCAGCTGATTTTCTACACCTTTCAAATCTCCGCCATGGCGGTTGAAAACCGTATCGCGTCGCAGCGACTGATCACGCATGCCTTTAATACGATCGTTAGAAGGATCTCCATTGCTGAATCTGTCAGGCATGATGAGGTACATCAGGTCGGCAGAGGTGGCACCATTTGCATATTTGGTACCATTACCAGCTCGCCTGCTGCCCAGGCCCCAGTTTACAGTAGTGCCACCCAGGTTGATGGTAACATTGCCCGGTTTAGCCACCGGAGATATGAATACATCCAGCGCCAGGTAACGTGGGTTTTTAAATTTATGCACGCTTTGCAGAATGACCCCCGGATGGTTAATGAGAACCTGCGCGTTGCTGATATGGCTTCCTGTAGCATGAACCAATATTTGCACCTGATTGTGTTGCATACCAACCCACCAGTTAGAAGGATATAATTTTATATTTTGCGCCAACGCATTGGCAGACGATGCCAGCAATATCAAAAACAAAAATTTCTTCATGATAAATAGTTTTTATGTTCGGCTTTCTCCTCTAAAAGCTTAATTACTTTTCAGCTTGATGAACAATACATAAACCCCTCCTATCAGCATGAGTAAACCAGCAATAACAAGGTAGTATATGGCATGATTGCCAAATACACTGCTTACAATAGGTCCGCCAATAATGCCATTTATGATTTGTGGTATAACAATAAAAAAATTAAAGATGCCCATGTAAATACCCATCTTTCTCTGCGGTATAGATTCTATCAGCATGGCATATGGCATTGCTAAAATACTGGCCCATGCAAAGCCTATACCCAGCATGCTAAGCCACAATAATTCTTTGTTTTGAATAAAGTATAAGGAAATAAGACCCAACCCTCCAAAAATGAGCGCTATTGAATGCGTTTGCTTTTTACCGATTTTCTTAGCAAGCGGAATAAGTATAAATGCAAAAGGAATGGCAAAGAGATTATACAATCCAAAAAGGTAACCTACATAGTCTCCGGCTTTGCCAAAGGCTGCCGAGTTCGTATCCTCAGGGGTGAGGCCATAGTGATGTGTGGCAATAGCACTGGTTGTAAAAACCCACATTGAAAACAAAGCAAACCACGAGAAGAACTGCACAGCACCAAGCTTTTTCATTGTAGAAGGCATACCTGCAAAATCTCTGAAGATGTCGCTAAACCTGGGTTTTTGTTCTGAATCTTCTTCACCTGAAAATCTTTTAAAATCTTCAGGTGAATATTCTTTAGTTGTAACAATTGTATACAAAATGGTTGCTAACAAAACCACTGCACCCGCATAAAATGAATAGATGACGTTAGGTGCCACATAACCTTCAGGCGCCACATTAGAAACACCCAAAGACGTAAACCAGCCGGGCAACGCCGAACCAATCACAGCTCCAAAACCAATCAGGATGGTTTGCATACTAAAACCCAGCGTACCCTGTTCTTTGGGCAACATATCTCCCACCAGCGCCCGAAAAGGTTCCATAGAAACGTTGACAGAAGCATCCATCAAAGCCAGAAAAATTACGGCAAGCAACAATACGTTAGCGCCCATAAAAGCTGTAACACTGGCCGAGTTAGGAAGAAATACAAGACCTAATGCACAAAAGATAGCGCCTATTAAAAAGTAAGGTTTTCGCCGGCCCTGCCGGTTCCAAGTATGATCGCCCATGTGGCCAATAATGGGCTGCACAATTAAACCTGTAATAGGAGCCACCAGCCAAAACCATGAAAGTTGATGTACATCAGCACCAAAGTTGGCAAGTATGCGGCTGGCATTACCATTTTGCAGCCCGAAAGCCATTTGAATTCCCAAAAAACCCATACTCATGTTGATGATCTGGGCAATCGTTAACCTGGGTT
>JAFAFV010000123.1 GCA_023423285.1 Bacteroidota bacterium | reverse complement strand
TCATGTTCGTTGATATCAAAGCAAATGTTGGCCACTGGCCGTTTAAAAAACTACGTTACAATACCTGCGCTTCATTGCTAAAACGCATGAACCAGTTTGGTGTGGATATTTCTGTAGTGAGCAACCTCAATGGCATTTTTTATAAAAATACCCAGTCAGCAAATGAAGAGTTGTATGACGAGATCAGGTCTGACAAAACTTTTGCAAAACGCATCATACCTTTTGCCATCATCAACCCGGTGTATGCCGGCTGGCGCGATGACTTGCATACATGTGTAAAAAAAATGGGCATGAAAGGCATCCGGCTGCATCCATTATACCATGATTATGATGTAACTGAGGCACCGGTGATAGAGCTGGTAAAAATGGCCCGTGATTATGGCGTACCAGTAGCGTTTACCATGCGCATGGTAGATTCAAGGCAGCGCTCATGGATGGATTTGCCAAAAGAATCTGCGCCCCGCGATTATCTTGCAATTATGAAAGCCGTGCCTGACGCAAAATACATGTTGCTGAATATCTGTAATGGATTTGCATTCAATAAAGAAGAACGGACTGTACTGGACAAAGCTAATTACCTCTTCGATACATCGGGAAGAAGCTTAGATGTGGTAAGAGATTTCTTAAAAAATTTCGGTAAAGACAAGTTTGCATTTGGTACGCATGCGCCAATCCTTGATTACTTATCCGGCATGCTGCGCGTGGAATATCTGAACAGCGATGAAGTAACTGAGGCCGAAAAGGAAATGCTGCGTTCAGGCAATGCATTGAAATTTCTCAATTTATAATATGGATTCTTTACTTAAAAAATTTATTTATATAAGAAGAATTTATTTAAAACATTAGCTGTGCGATAAGCTTAGTTTGGGTATATTTATAATCATAAGCTAGGCAGTATCCTATAAAAAATTCTAAACATTGTGCTTCTATTTTTTAATTTAAAACTATCAGGAATGATCTCAAAACTGTTTTTCCCTTCCACTAAAGCTTTGTTTACAAAATTTAAACTGGTTGTGCTGTTTGCTGTTCCTTTATTTTTAGTTAGTCATATTGTTATGGCTCAAAGTATGACTATAAAAGGGCAGGTAACTGAAGCTGAAACCGGTAACCCAATTGAAGGTGTAAATGTAAGCGTAAAGGGTACCACCAGAGTAACTACTACTAGTGCTACTGGTGAGTACAGTATTAATGCAAATGGTACAGATGCGCTGGTGTTTAGCTTTATTAACATGACAGAGCAGGAGGTGTCCATAGGCAATCGCACTACCATTAATGTGGCATTATCCCGTAGTGCCGGAAGCCTGGATGATGTAGTGGTGGTGGGCTACGGCACCGTCCGCAGAAAAGACTTAACAGGTGCAGTTGCACAGGCAAATGTTGGCGATATGGTGAAAGCGCCAGTAGCTAGCTTTGCAGAAGCGCTTGCAGGTCGCGTGGCGGGTTTGCAGGTAACTGCATCAGATGGTCAACCCGGTCGGGGTCTTAATTTTGTTATACGCGGCCCCGGATCTTTAACACAAAGCACATCTCCGTTATTCGTTATTGACGGATTTCCATTGGAAAGTTTTGATCCTGCTACGCTAAATCCAGATGACATTGAATCTTTAACAGTACTTAAGGATGCGTCATCAACATCTATCTATGGTTCGAGGGCTGCCAATGGTGTAATTTTAATTCAAACAAAAAAAGGTAAAGTAGGAAAGCCTGTTATAGAACTTGGTTATACATATGGCTTTCAGGCTGGTAGAAAAAAGATGGAACTGATGAGCCCTTATGAATTTGTAAGATATCAGCTTGAAAGATTTCCTACTACAGTGGCTGCACAAAACTGGTTGGCAGATGGCAGAACACTGGAAGATTACAGAAATGTAGAAGGGATTGATTTTCAGGATCACGTATTTACAAAAGGTGCGGTGAATAACTATAGCTTATCCATAAGAGGTGGTAATGAAAATACCAAATATTCTCTTTCTGGAAATATTTTTGACAACCAGGGTATTATTGTTAATACCGGAATGAAAAGATATACTACCAGGCTGAATCTTGATCAAAAGTTAAGTAATAAAATAAACGTGGGTGTTACCATGGGATATTCCGGTGTTACATCCTGGGGTCAGGTTATTAATGCCATTACCGGCACAAGCACGTCTACTTATTTATTGTTTAGAACTTGGGCTTACCGGCCAATCCCGTTTCCAAATCAGGATAGTTTAGACTTACTGCTTTCCGAAGTTGATGAAACATCTGTAAATGCTGGTGATTTCAGGATCAATCCATTAATTGATTTGCAGAACCAGCATCAGTATGATTATTCTAACCTTTTTGAAGGGCTGGGGTATATGAACTATGAGCTCATTCCGGGATTAACACTCAGGCTGAGTGGAGGATTGCGCAGGAATACATTGCGAATGGACAGGTTTTTCAATTCCAAGACACCGCAGGGCAGTCCTTATAATGTTTCTAATTTAAACGGAATTAATGGGTCAACTCAAAACAGATTTAACAATCAGTGGTCCAGCGATAATACGCTTACTTACAGAAAAAACATCAATGATGTGCACAACATAACTGCACTTGCATTAGTAAGCCTGCAAAGCGAAGATTACAAGGCCAGTGGTTATTCAAGCAGATTTCTGCCTAATGAAGGTTTAGGAATTGGCGGTCTTCATCAGGGTACAATTTACAGTCCCATCAATACAAGAACCAATAATACAAGAGCATCTTATGGTGGTAGGCTTGATTATGGTTTCATGTCCCGTTATATATTATCACTTACTTTTCGGGCAGATGGTTCATCTAAGTTTCCTGAAGCAAACAGGTGGGGTTATTTTCCAGGGGCCGGTATAGCCTGGAACATGCAGAATGAAAATTTTTTAAAGGATAGCAGGGTAATTTCCAATTCAAAATTAAGAGCTACATACGGTGAAGTTGGTAATGACAGGATTGGAGATTTTGCTTCTTACGCATTTCTTTCTTATGATATCAATGGCGCTTCGTATAACAATTCAACACCTGAAGGCATGATCAATCAATCTTCTATGGCTAACAAAGATCTTAGCTGGGAAACTACAACTTCTGTTGATATTGGTTACGAGCTGGGATTGTGGGACAATAGGTTCGAGTTTATTGTGGATGTATACAAGCGCACTACCAATAATTTGTTGCTAAGTGCTCCACTACCTTTAACAACCGGTTATAGTTCTGCAACAAAAAATATAGGTAAGCTGGAAAACAAAGGTTTAGAAATAACAGTGAATACATTAAATATTGCTAAGAATGATTTTTCCTGGAGAACTTCCTTCAATATTAGTTTTAACAAAAACAGAATAATGGCATTGGCAGATGGGCAGAGAGCTCTTAATAACTCCGTTCAAACCGATGTGAATTTTAATGATGTTTTGTATAAATCAGAAATTGGACGTCCATCCGGCATGATGGTAGGTTATTTATGGGCAGGCAACTACCAATATGAAGATTTTGACAATCCATCTCCCGGAGTATATGTTTTAAAAGCCGATATTCCATATTATGGAACCAGAGATGCAATATTGCCTGGGAATATTAAGTATGTTGATATTAATAGTGACGGTATTATCAATTCAGATGATAAAACATATATGGGTCGCGGGCAGCCGATTCACAATGGCGGTTTTGTAAACGATTTGCAGTACAAAGGCTTTACCTTCCACACATTCTTTCAATGGATATATGGGTACAATATTTATAATGCAAACAGAATTACTTTTGAAGGCGATCCCAATGGCAGAAGTAATATGAATATGTACGCATCATATGCCAACAGATGGACACCGGACAACCCTACCAATGAGCATTTTAGGGCTGGTGGCGCAGGAGTAATTGGTTATAATTCTACCAAGTATTTGGAAGATGGTTCGTTTTTAAGATTAAAAACGGTAATGCTGGAATATTCTTTGCCTCAAAATATTATTCGCCATGTAAGAATGCAAAGGGTTGCCATTAATGTAGCTGCTCAAAATTTGTTTACATGGACAAAATATTCTGGCCTTGATCCTGAAGTTTCTACAAGAAATAATATTCTTACACCTAATTACGATTATTCATCTTATCCTCAGGCACGCACCATCGCCTTTGGATTAAAAGCGACATTTTAAACAAAGTTTTTAACGATTATAATTAATAAGAAATGAAAAAAATATATCTGTATTATTTTCTGGCATTTGGAGTATGCTTTGCATCGTGCAAGAAATTTTTAGATACAAAACCCCAGAATAATCTGTTCCCTCAGGGCTACTATGTTACTAAGGAAGAGTTGACCTATGGTATCAACTCTGTATACGATGCGCTTTTCTCAGTAAATATATATGG
>JAFAFV010000090.1 GCA_023423285.1 Bacteroidota bacterium | reverse complement strand
TGCGCAAATGCACCGGCAGTTCCTTTGCTGTTTTAATGCTTGAAATCAGGATGATCTGTTTTACTGGCCTCAGCTTTGCAATTTCCAATGCAATCATACCCCCGAACGAAATACCCAAAATAACGGGCAATTCTTCATCAATCGATGCTGCCATGCGCTGCGCATAGGCCTGCAGCGTTTCTTTAGGAAAAGGATCAATCCAGTTGATAAAATGCAGGTGAGCGTTAAGCGTAAGGTTGCCGAATATTTTATCATCTACACCAAAACCGGGAATGCAGTAAAGTTTCAAGGTCTTATTGTTTTAAGTTGACAAGTTGAAAGGTTAATATGTTGAAAAGTTGACAAATTAGCCTTGTTAACCTATTAACTTATTAACTAACCAACTCATTAAGCCCATTCCTACACTATCACATTCCATCACAACCCAAACATCCCCTTATTCAACTGCTGCAGCAGCGTGTTTTTATATTCGGCTGCCAAAAGTAAAGATATGTTGTGCCTGCTGCCACCGTAAGACACCATGCGAATGGGAATATTGCGCAATGAGCCGAACAATTTTTTTATAATCTCTGATGTTTCACTGATATTGTGTCCCACTACAGAAATAATGGTTTGTCCTTCATCCACTTCTACAGTGCCCAAAGCGTTTAGCTCTTTTACGATCTGGTCAAGATGGTCGCTGGTATCAATCGTTAATGATACAGCTACTTCAGATGTGGTGATCATATCAATGGGGGTTTTGTATTTTTCAAAAACCTCAAATATTTTTCTTAAAAAGCCATAAGCCAGCAGCATGCGCCCGCTCTTAATTTTAATGGCGATGATGTTATCCTTAGCTGCTACTGCTTTTACGCCACTGCTTGCAGCTTCCTGGGTAATAAGTGTGCCGTGGGCCTGTGGTTCCATTGTATTAAGCAGCCTGACAGGAATTTTGTATTGCTGGGCGGGCCATATAGATGCCGGGTGTAAAATTTTTGCACCGAAGTAAGCCAGCTCAGCCGCCTCATCAAAGCTTAGTTGCTCTACAGGTACGGTTTTATCAACAATGCGGGGGTCATTGTTATGCATGCCATCAATGTCCGTCCATATTTCACATACAGATGCGTTGATGGCTGCTGCCACCAGCGAAGCTGTATAATCGCTGCCACCACGTTTCAGGTTGTCCACCTCGCCTTTTGAATTGCGGCAAATGTAACCCTGAGTTACCATTAATTGCCTGCCTTTATGCTGATCGAGCAGATGTGTTAGTTTTGTGCGAATACTACCGATCTGCGGCTCTTCATTTTCATCAATACTCATAAACTCCAAAGCTGGCAGCAAAGCGTGGCTGGCGCCAATTTCTTCAAGATATGTGCAGAAAATTTTTGTAGAAAGCAATTCGCCCTGTGCCAGTATATCTTTACTCAGCGCTTCGCTGAACGAGATTTTTAAGATGATGTGAAGGAAGTCGAAATGATCTTCAACAATGGCTTTGGCTTTATTATAAGTTTCTTCTTTCTGTAGCAATTCTTTAATAAACGTGGCATAATGTTCCTCAAGCTTTGTTATTACCTGCTGCGCAGAATGCCTGTCGCCTTTTGCTATATTAGCCCCTATTTCTACAAGCGCATTTGTGGTTCCTGAAAGTGCAGAAAGCACTACGATAGCTGGTTCGGATTGTTGTAAAAGCAGCGATGCAATCTGTTTCATTCTCTCCGGCCTTCCCACACTGGTACCGCCAAACTTCATTACTTTCATCTGTATAAAATATTTTTGGTTGAGTAAATGATAATTGTCAAAGATACAGGGCAATTTTTAGAATATCAGTTCAAATCTCTGCGCCAGCGCCTTCAAATCTTTCACCACCTGTTGTACCAGAGGTATACCTTTTGCCAGTCTGTCTGCTTCCATTTCACGCTCGGGGTCTCCGGGCACCAAAACCTTTTCGTGGTGAGGCAGCGGGGCAGCATTTCTAAAACCTTCTATCCAGTCGTCCATATCTTTTTTAAAATCATCAGCAGGTCTGAAGGCATCTAGACGCATCGCGCCAAAAAAATGGCCAACGCCTTTGCCAGGTTGCCTTGCCGGCAGCGGTACATAAGCTGGGAAAGGTGGCACCCAGGGCGCGTAATTGGCTCCGCTTAAAACGCCCGAAAAAATATCAACAACAGCGCCCAGTGCGTATCCTTTATGGCTGCCATGCTCGCGGTCGCTGCCCAGTGGCAACAACGCACCTCCTTTTTTTAAAATATTCGCATCCACACTTTCATTGCCTTCCGCATCCTGCACCCAACCAGGCGGGGCATTTTTATTTTTTCTTTGTAATATCTCCAACTTACCATTGGCCGCAGTGGTAGTAGCAAGATCTGCCACAAAAGCAGGTTGTTTATGAGCAGGGACAGCCACGCAAATAGGATTGGTACCCAGCATTTTTTGTATAGAAAATGTAGGTGCAACCAGTGGGCTTGCATTCGTCATGGATATCCCGATCATATCGTGCGGCAGCGCCATCATTGCATGTGCGGCGGCAATACCATAATGATTGCTGTTTTGCACACTCACCCAGCCAGAACCCGATTTATTTGCTTTATCTATAGCCGCCTGCATGGCAAATGGCGCCACCACAAGGCCCAGGCCGCTATCACCGTCAACGACAGCGGTGGATGGCGTTTCATAAATAATCTGAACCTGAGGAGTTGTGTTTACACGTTTAGCATCCCAAAGGCGCACATAGCCGCTAAGCCTTGCCACGCCATGAGAATCAATCCCACGTAAATCAGCCGACAATAGCACTTTTGCTGCCACTTCTGCATCTGTGATAGGACAACCCATTTTTGTAAATACACTTACTGTAAACTGGTACAAATATTCATACGTAAATATTGCGTCGTGCATAAAGCAAAGTAACAACATGCAGCCCACTTCTTCGTTTGTTTGTAAAAATTAATAGTAACTGGCGTTATTATTGGCACAGTATTCGGTTAGATTATTATGTCCTTCACATTTTATAACCTTAAATATTTTAATATGGACATTTTATGGACATTAATTATCGGCGCCATAGCAGGCTGGCTGGGTTCAGTAATTTTTAAAGGAAGCGGCTTGGGACTTATCGGTAATATCCTTGTTGGAATAGTTGGTGCATTTGTAGGCAGTTGGTTACTTAGCAGCCTGGGTACAAGCCTGGGAGGCGGCGTAGTTGGGGCTATTCTTACAGGCGCATTAGGGGCCATTGTAATCCTTGCCATTCTTAATCTAATTTTCAGGAGAAGGGTGTAACCTTAGTGGACTCATTTAAAAAAATTCAAATGAGACCGTATTCAAAAAATAAAAGCCTGGCATTATGCCGGGCTTTTATAATCTTAATGGTGACGCTTATTATTAGGCAGGTCTCAATTAGTCTCTTCGCAAACAGTATTCAATTTTAGTTTACTTGCTTAAAATGGGAGATCATCGCCAGCTTCACTCAAATCTGTAGGTTGTTGTGTACTTTGTGCAGATGAGTTGCCATAACCTCCTCCAAAGTTACCAGAATTGCCACCCGGGTTTGATTCTCCTTTAGCGCTCACCAGTTGTAATTCTCTTACACGCATCGCTAAAACAGCTCCGTTTGTACCATCGTTACGGGTAAAACTTCTTACTTCTGGTGTGCCGTCTACCCAAACCTTTGTTCCTTTAGAAAGGTATTGAGAAATTGCAGTTCTGTCTGTCCACCATGCACAATCTACCCATGTTGTACGCTCTTGGGTATTGCCCTGGCCGTCTTTAAAACGTTCTGTATGAGCAACTGTAAAATTGATGACGTTTTTACCGTTTACACTATTTACAATACTATCTTTACCAAGATTGCCGATGATTTGCATTTTTAACATAGTTCGCTGATTTAAATTGAATAGCAATATAATGCTATTTTCCAAATGCTGAAAAAATTATTTTATAATGCATTGCTTTGATAAACAAGTCTGCACACAAAAAAAAGAGAGACCACAGCCTCTCTCATAAAAATATTATTAACCCAATTATTGCGCAGGAACAGCTTTCTCAGCATTTATTTTTTTAGCCAGCTTGCTTTTCAGGTTGGCGGCTTTATTGCGATGGATAATACCGCTTTTAGCTAATTTATCGATCATGCTTTCTACCGAAGATAATTTTTCGGATGCTTCTGTAACTTCCGCAGCACGAATATCTCTTATGGCATTACGGGTTGTCTTACCATAATACCTGTTTCTTTCCCTGCGTTTAGCAGCCTGACGTGCATGTTTTTTTGTAGCTTTATGATTGGCCATCTATTGAAATTTTTGGACGGCAAAGGTAGGGGTTTTTATTATATAATACAATCTTTCTACTGAAATCTTGTAATAGTTTTTGTTACTGTTATAAGTTGTTGTGTGCACAAAGTAAATGTAACTTTCAAAAAGTTTATAAAACATTTTGGTAAAAATTTAGTTTTAATTTCGCTATTAGTAACGGCATCCTTAATTTAGTTCACTATTTCATTTTTTAGGATATTCAACAATTTAGCATAACTCATTTATAATGAAGGATTTTTCGTATATCACAAACTCGTCTCCGGCATTTATTGAAAACATGTACAAAGAGTTTGTACAAAATCCTGACCACGTGGATGAAGAGTTCAGGAAATTCTTTGAGGGCTTTGATTTTGCCATGACAAACGGGCACGCTGCAGAAGGGGCACATTCTTCAAGCGGCACTGCTGATACACATCATAAGCGCTGGAAAAAAGAACTTGCCATATACCGCCTCATTTTAGGGTATCGCAATAAAGGCCACCTGATTGCCAAAACAAATCCTATTAAGCAACGCAAAGACCGGCATGCTAACCTTGACCTGGCTTTTTTTGGATTGAGTGACCGTGATTTGGATACCAACTTCGAAATTGGAAATACACTGGGGCTGGGCTCTACCACGCTCAAACAGATCCTTTCGTACCTGCAAAAGGTATATGCAAACCACGTAGGCATTGAGTTTAAATATATTACCAACCAGGAAAAAATTGACTGGCTGACGAACGAGATTGAAAAAGAGTTTTTCAAACCCATCCCTATCCATCAAAAAAGAAGGATTCTAGAAAAGTTGAACCAGGGCGTAATCTTTGAGAAATTTCTTCACACAAAATATGTAGGGCAAAAAAGATTTTCTCTTGAAGGCGGCGAAACAACCATCGCTGCGCTGGATGCCATCATCAACAAATCGGCTGAATTGGAAGTGGACGAAATTGTTTTGGGAATGGCCCACCGCGGCAGATTGAACGTGCTGGCAAATGTGATGGGCAAAACCTACGAGCAAATCTTTAGCGAATTTGAAGGCACCGGTGAAATTAATCAAACCATGGGCAGTGGCGATGTAAAATATCACCTGGGCTTTGGTAGTGAGGTGACCACTGAAAACGGCCGCACCATTCGCCTGAAGTTAATGCCAAACCCCTCGCATTTGGAGGCTGTAGGCCCCGTGGTGGCAGGCTTTGCCCGAAGCAGAGCCAATGCGCTTGCTGACGAGCGTTATGAAAGAGTGATGCCCGTATTGATTCATGGAGATGCGGCTATAGCCGGGCAGGGCATTGTGTACGAGTTGCTGCAAATGTCTGAACTTAAAGGTTTTGATGTAGGGGGCACTATTCACTTTGTAATTAACAATCAAATCGGGTTTACAACCGATTTTTCTGATGCGCGCAGTTCCAATTACTGCACCTCGCTGGCGGCCATAATAGAAAGCCCGGTATTTCACGTAAACGGAGACGACCCCGAAGCCGTGGTGAAATGTGCCGAAATTGCAGCGCGCTACCGTGATAAATTCCGAAGTGATGTGTTTATTGATATGGTTTGCTACCGCAGGCACGGTCACAACGAGGGCGATGATCCCAAATTCACACAACCGTCAATGTATGAGATTATAGAAAAACACCCCAACCCGCGCGAGGTATATGTGAAATACCTGCTTGATGAAGGAGAAGAAGACGCAAAACAGCTTGCAAAGGAAATGGAAAAAAAATTCTGGGCTGATTTGCAGGACAGGCTGGATGAAGTGCGGCAAAATCCATTGCCTTACCACTACCAAACACCTGAATTATTGTGGAAAAAATTAAGAAAAGCCGCTACGGAAGATTTTGATAAAAGCCCCGTAACAGCCGTTTCTGAGAAGAACTTTAAAACAGTTTTTGATTCGCTCATGGCAATACCTGATGGTTTCAAACCATTAAGAAAAGTGCAAAAGCTATTAAACGATAAAATAAAATTATTTAATGAAGAACAAAAGATAGACTGGGCCACTGCCGAACTGCTTGCTTTTGGTTCCATCCAGTTAGAAGGAGCTGATGTGCGCTTAAGCGGCCAGGATGTTGG
>JAFAFV010000066.1 GCA_023423285.1 Bacteroidota bacterium | reverse complement strand
TTCAGGATGATGCCTTACCGATTGAACATATTCACCATAAGTATTGAGCATAGGCGGCTTTTGCGCAAGCGCCATTTGGGAAGTAAATAATAATACGAAAAGGAAATAACGGTAGGACGTCATTCTACTTTAATTGTAATTCAGAGATTACCGGCAAATGATCAGATGCATAAGGCTCCTGTACTACTTTATGCGAAAGCACTTCAAAAGCGTTGCCGGGTTCAAAAGCAATAAAATCAATGGTACGGTTAGGGTTTACCTGCGGAATGGTGGGCGCGCAGTTGCGGCAAGTTAATTGGAAATACGACTGAATGATCTTGATTACTTCGCTGTTTTCTGTGGCGTTAAAATCTCCTGCAATGATCATAGGCAACGATACTTCTTTAGCAATGCGGTTTATCTCACGGGCCTGCAGCAGGCGGTTCACGTCAGGGCGTTGTGCATCCAGGTGTGTGCTTCCGAATTTAATTTTTTTACCGTTAGGCAATGTCACCGTTGCAAGGCTCAACACCCTGGATTCTCCATTGGTGGAAGCATCTGTGGGCAGGCGGTGCGTTTGCATATCTGATAAAGCAAATTTTGACAAAATCGCTACGCCGTAATTGCCGCCGTCGTAGTCAATGGCTTTTGAAAAATGAAATGAGGTGTATCCGGCTTTTTCAGCAATCTCACGCGCCTGGTTGATGTTTCCTGAACGGTTCACGTTTACATCCACTTCCTGCAGGGCTACTATGTCAGGACTTTCGCGTTTGAGCACGTTTACAATAGCATCCACATCAATCAGCCCGGGTTTTGAAGGCGGGTTGGCATGATGAATATTATAAGCCATCACTTTTAGTGTGCCAGAGCCTGCTTTTGCAGGAACATGTTTAGGGGCGCATGATGAAAAAATAAGAGTAAGGATCAAAATAAAACTAAGGTTGCGTCTCATGTTTTCAGTTTTCATAATTTATTTATTAACATAATCATTTAAGTAAGAGAAGTTTTCTGTGAGCGCTCCTCTGCTGGCAATAGTGGCTCGGGCTATGAGCGGCGAATTCTTTTTTACAAGGTCATCCAGCACAAACTTGATTAACTGCTCACCAAAATAGCGGCTGGCATCGCGCGGCAGTTCGTTGGGAAGATTTCCCACGGCCATTACGTCAATTGAATGCGGAAGATAAGGTTTTGTTTTTTTAAACGTAGTTCTGTCTACACCATAAACAGGGTCTTCGATGGTTTGGCTGCCAACATTCAGAGGGATGGAGCCATTCACATCATCCGAAACATCAGCGATGGTTTGAATGATAAAACGATTATCGTTAATATCAGTTTTTTCAAATAAGCGCGGGATAGAGGTATTCCAGTACACACCATTCATTAAAATATCAGTCTGTGAGGCGTAGGGCAAAAACCTGCTCACATAGTTTTGCGGGTTTTGATGAAAATCATCTCTGCTATAGCTACCATTTTCTTTGTGAATGTAGAGATCTTGCCCTTTCAACTGCGTGTAAACCGGGTAGGCAAAGCGCCGCACCAAGTAATCGCCAGGCTCCACCTCATGAATGCCCATCAGGTTCATGATTTCAATAATGCCATGCGCCACGCGACCGCTGCCGGTAATTACAATTTTTACGTTGGGAATTTTTAACCCGAAATAAGTATGAATGAGTTCCTTAAAATTTTTTTGTTTATAAACCCTTTTCATTTTATATAAACCTGTTCGGTTGCTATAAGCCCACATGCCATTGTGTGCACCTACGATGCCGGCAAAAAAACCAAAACCTATAATGCGCTGTCCATCTTCATGCTCCAGGCATTCGTAATCTATAAGCGTAATATTTTTTTTAAGAATGGTTTTTAGTAACTCCCGGTTATGCGGCTGTTTTTTTCTGGTGTGTGAAAAGAACAAGTACGTTTTACCGGCAACCAAATCTGCCTTGGGCACCTCTTTAATGCCTAATAAAATATCGCACTGCTGCATATCGTCGCTCAGTTGCACTCCAGCTCTTTCATATTCACTGTTTTTGTAACACCTCGCTTCAGAAGGTTGAACGATTACTCGTAAATCACTCCTGTTTTGCCGCAGCCATTTACATTGATCCGGCGTAAGCGGCACCCGGTTATCCTGTGGCATTTTCCCTTCTCTTATGAGCCCAATCTGTATCATTAGTAATGGCATTTCGAACAATGCTGAAAGGTAAATGTTATTTTTAAAACATTTTATACAGAAATGCAGATACTTAAAAAAATCTGGAAGGTTTTTACCAGAATTGTGCTTCCACGTAAAAGTTGCTGCAAATAGCTCACTGATCTTTTTAAATATTCAAACAATAGGAGCGGCATCTTGGGCACTTATAAAAACAGTAATTTCGTCTGGTAAAACTCATGCTGATGATTAACAGGAAAAAATTTTTGCAAATAAGCGGCATTGGAATGTTCTCCACCCTCATTTCTAAAAAGATCCCTGCAAGCAATACACCTCATACGGGCGGGCCTATCGTCATCTCTACCTGGAACCAGGGTATTGAAGCCAACCGCGGCGCCTGGGAAATACTAGGCAAAGAAGGCAGCGCTTTAGATGCCGTAGAAAAAGGCGTTATGGTAATTGAGGCGTCCCAGGATTGCTGCGTAGGCCTTGGTGCCAATCCTGACAGGGACGGGTTTGTAACGCTTGATGCCTGCATTATGGATCACCAGTTCAACTGCGGCAGCGTGGCTTTTTTGGAGCGCATCAAACACCCCGTATCTGTTGCCCGGCGCATCATGGAAAAAACACCGCACGTGATGCTGGTGGGAGATGGCGCGCAAAAATTTGCCCTGGCTGAAGGCTTTACACTGGAACCACAGGAACTTTCTGAACCTGCTAAGAAAGAATATAAAAAATGGTTGAAAGAATCAAAATACGAACCGGCCATTAACAGGGAAAATATTGAAAACAAGCGCCACGGCCCTTTTACTCCGGCACAATTAAGTAATGGTGATTGGAACCACGATACCATTGGAATGGTAGCCATGGATTCAAAAGGAAATTTAAGCGGCAGTTGCTCCACATCAGGCATGGGTTTTAAAATGCGCGGCCGCCTGGGCGATTCACCCATTATTGGCGCAGGACTTTATGTAGACAATAACGTGGGCGCTTGCACGGCAACTGGCCAGGGAGAAGATGTGATACGAATTGCCGGTAGCCACAGCGTGATCGAAATGATGCGGCAGGGTTTTGGCCCTGAAGAAGCCTGTAAAAAAATCATTGAACGCATAGTAAAGATCAAAGGAGATGATGCCAAAAAAATACAGGTAGCTTTTTTAGCACTCAATAAACACGGCATACCAGGCGCGTTTGCCATACATAAAGGATTTACCTATGCTTTAAGAACGAATAGCGGAGAAAGGCTGGTCACAGCCAATAGCTGGTTCTCATAAAAATATATAACCATGGCTTACATTATAGAAATCGCAACATCAGATTATGAAAGCACCAAAAGTGCTGCGGCTGGTGGCGCTAACAGGATAGAACTTTGCGCTAATTTGGTTGAAGGCGGCACCACGCAATCTTTCGGCGTAATAAAAACCTGCAGGGAACATTTTGATGTACAGATATACCCAATCATTCGCGTGCGGGGTGGCGATTTTTTTTATACCGAAGAAGAGTTTGACTGCATGCTGAAAGACGCTTTGATGTGTAAAGACATTGGCACCGACGGTGTGGTCATTGGATTTTTGAACATAGACGGAACGATTGATATAAAACGAACCTCCAGAATAGTAGAAGCCGTTTATCCTTTGGGCGTTACTTTTCACCGCGCGTTCGATCGCTGCAGAAATCCATTTGAAGCTATGGAACAACTTATTAAAATAGGTTGCGAAAGAATTTTAACCAGCGGCCAGCAAAAAACCGCTCCCGAAGGAGCGCCAATTATTGCTGAACTTCAAAAATCGGCCAATGGCCGCATCATCGTTATGCCAGGCAGTGGTGTGCGAGCGGCCAACATCAGGCAACTGGCTGAAAGCACTGGCTGCACAGAGTTTCATACTTCATTAAGAGATCTGACCAAAACCAAAATGGAATTTATAACGCCTGCTTTTGAAAACGATGAGGAAAACCATTATTACACTGTGAAAGCAGATGCTGTAAAAAAACTTAGAAATGCTTTAGAATTATCAACCTGAGTTGATCGCACTAAAGTTTTGCCAATCCTTTTCTCAACGCTTCCAGGCAAAGGCCAACCCTGCTTTGTACATTAAATTTTCTAAACAGCGTTTCGCGGTAGCCGTCAATTGTACGTTCGGCAAGATTCATTTCGGCGGCTATTTGTTTATAGGTAAGTTCGCTTCAGGCATGCTGTAAAAATATTTTTTCCTTTTCGGTTAAAACAAGTTCAGACTCAGCGTCAGCCTTCATTAAGATGCGCCGAAAGTTAATATTTCCGGCATCAGCATTATAAAAGCCTTTTTTGTTCACTTCATCCAATGCTTTTTCCAGTTCGGTGGGATGGGTATCTTTTAGAAGATACGCGCAACAACCTGCTTTGAACATCGCTATAATAGCGCTGTCCTCAGCGTTCATTGACAGAGCAACCACTTTTATATCCGGATGGTTTTTAGCAAGCCAGGCTGCAGTTTCAGGCCCGTTCATCACCGGCATGTTCACATCAAGTAAAATAATTTCCGGCTGTTCTCTTCTACCAGCCATTTTCTCCACAAGGTCTTTACCGTTCGATGCTTCCAATATTACATCGTAATTTTTAAAGCTGTCGAGCATGAGGCTGAGCGATTTTAAAAACAACTGATGATCATCCACCAGGCCTACTTTTATTTTCATAGATGTTTATTTTCTGGAATTGTAATGGTAATGGCAGTGCCTTTATTTTCTGCCGTGCGGTAAGATGCGCTACCATTTAAAATGGCTGCTCGCCTCTGAATGTTTGAAAGGCCCATGCCCTTCCTCACTTTATCAATATCAAAGCCGCTGCCGTCGTCTTCAATACTGATACGAATGAATTGTTCTTCTTTTTGAATGCTGA
>JAFAFV010000060.1 GCA_023423285.1 Bacteroidota bacterium | reverse complement strand
ATATAATGAACTTCCTTCAAACTCTCAAACTTCAAAAACAGAACTCAGGCGTAAGCACCGGAACGAATTGGATCTCAGCTTCAGGAGAAAAAATCAATTCCTTCTCCCCTGTTGATGGTCAACTGATCGGTAGTGTAACCTCCGCATCAAACGCAGATTATGAGAAAGTGATAGCTAAAACACAGGAAGCTTTTTTACAATGGCGATTATGGCCTGCGCCCCGCCGCGGTGAAGTGGTACGGCAAATTGGTGATGCGCTCAGGCAATACAAAGAACCGCTTGGGCGGATGGTTTCATACGAAATGGGCAAAAGTCTGCAGGAAGGTCTGGGTGAAGTTCAGGAAATGATTGACATTTGCGATTTTGCCGTAGGCCTCAGCCGCCAGTTGTACGGCCTCACCATGCACAGCGAAAGGCCCGGCCACCGCATGTATGAACAATACCACCCCCTGGGGGTAGTGGGTATTATTTCCGCTTTTAATTTTCCAGTTGCAGTTTGGAGCTGGAACGCCATGCTGGCCTGGGTTTGTGGAAATACCTGCGTGTGGAAGCCGTCAGAAAAAACACCGCTATGCGCTGTGGCCTGCCAACATATTATTACAGAAGTGTTTGAAGCCAATAACGTTCCCGAAGGCGTTTCAGGATTAATCATTGGCGGCAGAGAAGCCGGCGAATGGCTGGCTGCAGATGAAAAAGTGCCTCTGGTTTCAGCTACGGGTTCTACAAAAATGGGCAAAGCTGTCTCAACTAAAGTAGCTCAAAGGCTGGGCCGCAGTTTACTGGAGCTGGGTGGCAATAATGCTATTATTATCTCCCAACATGCAGATCTTAATATTGCCATTACAGGCGCTCTGTTTGGCGCCGTGGGCACGGCAGGGCAGCGCTGCACTACCACCCGCCGCCTCATTATTCACGAAGATGTGTATGAAGAAGTGAAACGCAAACTTATACATGCTTATAGTCAGTTAAAAATTGGCAACCCGTTAGATGAGAACATCCACGTGGGCCCCCTCATAGACCAGGATGCTGTTAAAATGTATTTGCAGGCAATTATAAAATGTGAAGCCGAAGGCGGAAACTTTATTGTAAAAGGCGGCGTTCAGGAGGGTGATGGTTTTGAAAGCGGCTGCTACGTAACTCCCTGCATCGCCGAGGTAAAACCATCTTTTTCTATCGTGAGACAAGAAACCTTTGCACCCATTTTATACCTGCTTACTTATAAAACCATTGAAGAAGCAATTGCGATACAAAACAACGTTCCGCAAGGTTTATCTTCTGCTATCATGACCTTAAACCTCCGCGAAGCGGAACAATTTCTTTCGCACGTGGGAAGCGATTGTGGAATTGCCAATGTAAATATTGGTACATCCGGCGCTGAAATTGGCGGCGCTTTTGGTGGAGAAAAAGAAACAGGTGGCGGCCGAGAAAGCGGCAGCGATGCCTGGAAAAACTATATGCGCAGGCAAACCAATACCATTAATTACAGTACTACTTTGCCGCTGGCTCAAGGTATAAAATTTGACCTGTAACACACTGACACTTAGTATAAAATGTACTACTAAATGAATTTTATTTAAAACTATTCTATGAGAGGTTAGCTCTTTCTTCCCATACCTGTACCAGGTTGATGAGTACTTCTACACTTTTCTGCATATCCTGTATACTCACGTATTCCTGCTTGCTGTGAAAAGCCATTTCCCCGGTAAAAATATCCGGGCAGGGAAGCCCCATATAGCTTAGCCGCGAGCCATCGGTGCCGCCACGTGCGCTTTGCTTTATAAATTCCACGCCACTTCGCTCCATGGCTTCCTGCACATACTCGCCCACTTTCGGATGATGTACGAGCACATCTTTCATATTGCGGTATTGCTCTTTGCTTTCAAATTTATAAGACGAACCCTGATAACGGCCAACTGCCTGTTTTGCAAACTGCTCCAGTCGTGCTTCATGTAATTTTAAGCGGTCGGTTTCAAAATCACGGATGATAAATTGAACGGTTGCTTTTTCAGCATTACCTTCAAAATGAACGGGGTGTACAAAACCATCACGTCCTTCAGTGGTTTCCGGGCTAAAACTGTCTTTGGGTAGCAGGTCAAGAAAAGTGCCGGCCACTTTTAGGGCATTTACAAGCTTTCCTTTGGCAAAGCCAGGGTGCGCTGCTATGCCGTGAAATGTAATAACAACACCGTTGGCGCTGAAAGTTTCGTCTGTATAGCTGCCGCGTTCGCCCCCGTCGAGTGTGTAACCATAATCAGCGCCCAATTTTTTGATGTCCACTTTATCCACTCCCCTGCCAATTTCTTCATCTGGAGTAAACAGAATTTTAATTGTTCCGTGTTTTAGGTGCTGATGCCTGGTTAAATAATTTGTTAGGTCCATAATAATAGCCACACCGGCTTTGTCATCTGCGCCCAGCAAAGTGGTACCCGATGCAGTGATGATATCATCGCCGATGCGCTCTTTTAGATAAGGATGATTTTTAACGGAAATGATTTGGTTTGGGTCATCCGGCATTATAATATCTTTTCCATCATATGATTGATGTACAAGAGGTTTTACTCCATAACCTGAACAATCAGGTGATGTATCTACGTGGCTGCAAAAGCAAATAACAGGAACTTCTTTTTCAGTATTAGAAGGAACAGTGGCATATACATACCCATACTCATCAAGGTGTGCATCTGCAATACCCATTTGTTGCAGCTCCTGCACCAGCAGGCGGCTCAGGTCTTTTTGCTTTTCTGTTGAGGGTTGCGCAGTCGAATGCGGGTCGCTTTGTGTATCAATCGTTACGTATTTTAAAAATCTACCGGCAACAGTAAATTCATAAGTGTTATCCATACGTATATGTATTATTCATTTTAATAAAAATAGCCGGTAACCAACTTTTATTATTAAACAAAAGCTTGCTACCGGCTGTATCATTTACAATTTTTAGTGTGGGCGTTGCAAAAACTCGTTAAAATCACTTTCAAGGTCATCCAGCAGTTTTTCAAGCGTATCAAACTGGCTCGATATATCGCTATGCTTTCGCAGCGCGCTCTCACTCACATCTTCATGCACATGCAGTTCAGTCTTTAATCGCTGTTGGATGAGTTTGAGATCATGCCTTAAATCATGAATGTTTATGAGTTGGATATGAAACTGGTTTTGATAATGTTCCAGATCAGTCAGGTCATCCTTTGGCAACCTGTGGGCTGCAAACTTGAGCAGGTCTTTTTGCATTTTGTGAATTTTATCACGATGCTCAACCATTACATCTCTTTTTAAATTGCAGTCCTCAATCAACTGTGAAATTTCTTCCAGTACCATGGTAGTAATATTTAAGGGTGAGAAAATAGGGTGACCAAACTTGCGGCAGGAATTTGTATGTGTGTAAACGCTCCAAGCTGATACCCTTTATTTGCTTAAAGATACAATAATAAATATTTCATACCATCAACCCATGCTCATAAAATAATGTGATTTAAATCAGTCTTTGCGGAAGTTATATTTTTAACTAAGGCATGATGATAAGCGGGCTGCTGCCTTCTATTTCCACCAGTTCCAGGTCAAAAATCAGATCTTCGCCAGCAAGGGGATGATTGGCATCAAGCGTTACGTCGTCTTCATCAATATCGGTTACAACCACCTGAAATTGCTGGCCACTTTCATCGCTCATCATTAAAGGCAATCCCACTTCTACTTCCATGTCTTCAGGAAAACGGTCTTTCGGCATTTTCACAACCATTTCAGGATTTTTATTTCCGTAAGCTTCTTCTACTGGTATGTGAATGGTTTTCTTTTCTCCTATTTCCATACCGGTTACGCCGTCATCAAAACCTTTGATCACCATGCCGCTACCAACTTCAAAAGCCAGCGGATCGCGGCCTTCAGAACTGTCGAATGTTTCGCCCGTCGTTAGTTTACCATGGTAATGTACCTTTACTTTATCTCCTTTTTTAACTTGTGCCATGTTTTGCAATTTAATAGTTGTAATAAATATTTTAAGGTTTGAAAGGTAGGTAAATTTGATCACGAATGAACCTATAAATGAATTGTGATAGAAGGAAGTGCCCTGAATGAAAGGTTTATCGTAACGATAAAATCATCACTTTCAAAGCGTTGAGATTGAATTTGTATGAAAAAAAGCGATATTCGCAGGCTGATGGAAAAAATAAAATCATTTAAAGACCTGCGCATTGTATTTATGGGTACGCCCGCATTTGCAGTGGCAAGCCTTAATGCACTTGTACAGGCAGGATGCCAGATTGTGACCGTGATCACTGCTCCTGATAAACCAGGTGGCCGTGGCATGGCGCTGCAGCAAAGTGCTGTAAAACAATATGCAGT
Organism: Bacteroidota bacterium; assembly: GCA_023423285.1. Lineage (GTDB taxonomy): Bacteria > Bacteroidota > Bacteroidia > Chitinophagales > Chitinophagaceae > Niabella. Next base: position 28,342 of record JAFAFV010000060.1, on the reverse strand, counting down.
GGAAAAAAAATTGCCTGTAATGCAACCCGAAAAATTGCGTGCTCCAGATTTCCTGGGAGCGCTTCGAGTACTGAAGGCAGATCTGCAAGTTTGCGTGGCTTTTAGAATGCTCCCTGAAGCGGTATGGAACATGCCGCCAATGGGCACCATCAATTTGCATGCTTCTCTGCTGCCGCAATACCGTGGTGCTGCGCCTATCAACTGGGCAGTGATAAACGGTGAAAAGGAAACCGGCGTGACTACTTTTAAACTCAAACATGAAATTGATACGGGCAATATTTTACTACAGCAACGATTGCCGATAGACCCCGAAGACACTGCCGGAACTATGCATGATAAATTGATGGAAGCAGGCGCAATTCTTTTATTAGAAACGGTTCAACAATTAGCAACCGGCGATTTAAAGGAAAGACCGCAACTTTTATCAACAGATGAAACGCTGCATCATGCCCCTAAAATATTTACCGAAACGTGCGAGATTGACTTTAATAACCCTGTTGCAACTGTACAAAATTTAGTACGCGGTCTTTCTCCATACCCCGCAGCATTTACTTTTTTAAATGGAAAAAAGCTAAAGATATTTCAGTCTGCAATTATTGAAGAAAAACCTTCTATTGAAACCGGGCTATACCAAACAGATGGCAAAAGCTATCTTCAGTTTGCCTGCAACAATGGCTACCTTGCTATAACGGAGTTACAGTTAGAAGGTAAAAAAAGAATGCCTGTTGAAGATTTTTTAAGGGGTCACCGCTTTAATAATTAACAGTAACCACAAATTGTTCCATGTTATTTAGCTGCATCACAGCCGCTGCGGCTTCGCTGATGCGCATGTTAAGTCCTTCGCTGTATTTCACATCCTTCATATTACCCAGCACTTTGGCATACACCACTTTTCCGTTTTGGGGATTGGAAATTTTTACAATAGTACCAGGCACCAGGCCGTCCACCAGCATATAATATTTTTTATCAGTGTAACCGGCATCTGTTTTAAACACACCCGACATTAATGTGCGATTATTAAGCAGTGCGGCATTAGATAATTTTTCAAAAGCAGTTTTAAAAAAACCCGCTTCATCAATTACAGGCTCCACGCGCGATGTTTGCTCTGTTTGCTGTTTCGCTACTATTTTTTCCTCCACTATCTGCTCAGCCTTTTTGGCTTCGGAAGGTGTTGTTTTTGCAACGGGTTTAGCTGCTTCTGCAACAGGTTCACTTTTTTTAGCTGTTTCTGCAGTTGGTTTCACGGTTGAGGCCCTTAAATACCCAACAATCAGTGGCCTGTCTTTAGGCGCCACATCTGTTTTCAGTCCATTCCAGTCTCTTATTGATTTTAAAGGAAGTTTATTGAATTTGCTACTTACACTCAAAAGACCTTCGCCCTCTCCCACTGTATAATACACAGGCGTACCTTTTTTGTCTTTCTGATTGAAATTGGTTGCTACAAGTGGTATTTTGATGACTTCGCCAATTCTCAGGTTCCTGTTCATATCAAACCCATTTGCAGCCGCCAGTTCCGAAGCTTTTGCATTGTAATTTCTTGCAACGCCATAAAGCGTTTCTCCGGCAGAAACCTTGTGTTCAATTACCGGACCTTTTGAAGACGAAGAAGCAAAAATTTTATCCTGTGCAGTTACAAAAAGCGATACTAAAATAAATCCGGCCGTTAAAAAAGCAATTTTCATGTCTGTATAATAAAAATTTAAATCCGTAAAAATATCCATCCTGACGAACAAATTTACAACAATGCCTGTAATATTAACCAGTGGAAAATGTTAACAGTTACTGATAAAGTGGAGGTGCGTTTTACCGTTCAGGCAACGAAGCTGAAATTTGATCGGTCTTTATATTGAATTAACTAATTTTGTAGGCTATGGTAATTGAAGTATTAAAAAGCAAAATACACCGGGCAGTAATTACAGAAGCAAACCTGGATTATATTGGCAGCATCACCATTGATGAAGACCTGATGGACGCTGCAGGAATGATAGAGTTTGAAAAAGTCCACGTGGTAAACGCAAACAATGGTGAGCGCCTGATCACTTACATCATCAAAGGCAAAAGAGGCTCTGGTGTTGTATGCCTGAATGGCCCTGCGGCCCGAAAAGGCATGGCCGGCGATGTAGTGGTCATCATTTCTTACTGTAGCCTTGATTTTGAAGAAGCTAAAAACTTCACCCCGAAAGTTTGTTTTCCTAAAGCCGGCAATAAACTATAAAAATTGTACCCGGTTGTGGTAACAGCGCAACCTGGTTCCTCTGTTACATTATTCTCCCATTAATTTTTTGAATGACCAAACGACTAAGGCCCATATTCAGGTTTATTTTTTTTCTGTCTCTGGGCTTTGTATTTGTTTGGTGGTCGGTAAAGGATATTACCGAAACCGACCGGCAACAGATTGTTGTGGCCTTGCAAGAAGCACGCTGGTGGCTGGCTATTCCGGGCTTTTTAATTTTAATACTCAGCCATATGATGCGGGCACTGCGCTGGAGACTGCTTATTGAGCCTCTCGGTCATCAACCCTCAAAAACCAATACGTTTTACGCCGTAATGATCGGGTATCTTGCCAACCAGGCCGTGCCTCGCCTGGGCGAAGTACTGAAATGCAGCACACTTGCACGATATGAAAAGGTGCCTCTTGACAAATTGTTTGGCACGGTTATATTAGAGCGGCTAATAGATACACTTTGCCTTGGAGTCATTTTTGTTATTACGCTTGCCATTCAGCCTGAATTATACGGCAGGATCATGAAAACCTTTTTTACCGGAAACAGTGGCGGCAGCCCAATGAATCTTTTTGTATTTGCAGCAGTGGCCGCAGCCGTTGTAATTGCTGGTATTTTACTATGGATGCTTTTTACCAAAAAAAGCCTGACTGACACTATACGTTTTTTTAAAAAGATCATCATAAGAGTATGGGAAGGTATTAGTACCATCAGGCATTTAAAAAAAAGATGGGCTTTTATTTTTTATACCATTATAATATGGTTTTTGTACGCCATCTGCGGTTATGTTGGATTTATAGCTTTTGAACAACTGCAACACCACGGCATTAAAGAAATGCTGATGGTGCTTTGCGCAGGAAGCCTGGGTATGGTAGCCACACCTGGCGGCATTGGGGCTTATGCTTTTGTGTTACAAAAAACAATGGAATTGTACGGCGCCAACAGTGGTATTGCACTGGCTTACGGCTGGGTAATGTGGCTAATGCAAACTATAGTTATTTTAGTTGGCGGACTCTTTAGCCTGGCGGCCCTGCCGTTGAAAAACAAGAGCCGGATGCTAACAGATGCTATTCATGGAAAATGATTTTAGTATTACCGATCCAAAAGTAATCGCCGTCTTTTAATTTTACTTTTACATGTGGCTCCAGCCTAATGGTATTTTTTTCAGTATTATAAAACGTTCCGTTTTTACTCGGAACCGTGTCGCTTAAATAATAAGCAGGCGCATTGTTTTCATTTAATTTTTTGGTTAACTGGCAATGATTTTTTGAAATAAACTTATCAGCAGTCTGCAACGGAAAGTCAGCCATATACACGCCCGACACATCGTTACTTCGGCCAATGGTGGTGTAATCTTTTGTAAGAAAAAAATGCTGGGCTCCGGTTAGGATGTTTGGAACCACTTCCAGGTAAGGGCCTTTGTGTAAATTTCTTACTTCAGAAGGATCAATGTTTATCACCTCATTCTCCCCTATCTCCACATTAATATCAATCTTACCATCAAGCCCGTTGTAATAAAACTCGCTCAATTCGCGGCCGGTTTTAAAGCGTTGTGAAGGTTCTTTTTCCAGGCATTTATAAATCATCATTTGCAACCACTGCGGTATGTCGCAATGTTCAGGCCTCACGAGTTCTTTGGCCTGTATGGCGGCTTTTCTGCGTTTACAAATATCTGGCACCTTAGCTGTTTTATGCTTTTCCTCCAGTTCAAGCATTTCCTTCGGGCTGTTATAATCAAGTAAAGGAAAGGGTGCGGCGCCCGTAAGCAGTTCGTAAATTACCACGCCAAAGCTGTAAATATCAGATGGCGTATCTACATTCGCGGCTTTCCATTTTTCAGGCGCTTTATATTCTGCCATGCCATCTTCTTTTTTGCTGTGGCGAACAGCATCGGGATCGGTAAATGAAAGGCCGAAATCGAGCAGCACATAACGGTAACTGCCATCTTTGTTTTTAGTACGAATGATGTTCTTCATGTTCACATCATTATGAACGATAGCATTTTTTTGCAGCAATGCAGAACCTGCGCTGCCTGCAATATCATCAGGAATATGATAGTGGTGGCAATAGCTCAACGCTGAAGCGATTTGATCAATGATTTCCAGCACCTCATTTACCGAAAGATACTTTTCACGCCTGATAATGGTTTCAAGTGTTTCACCATCCACAAACTCCATTTCAAGCGATGGCTTGTTATCAAGTATATACTCGTTATAAACCTTTACAATATTGGGATGGCGGAGCTTTTTGAGAATCTCCATTTCTTCTTTAAAGTCCCTGTATTCTTTTGAATTTTCATCAGCTAAAGTGTAATCGAGTTGCTTTAAAGCCACAATTCGATCAGCATCCTTTTTGCTGCGAGCCTTAAACACGGCAGAAAAACCGCCGTGGCCCAACACTTTTAAAATATCATATTGTGAGGAAAGTTCTTTCATGTTATTGTTCAACACCGGTTGTTCAGGCTGCATCTTACTTTAATAATGAAAATTCAATGACCACTTTATCATTAAACGTAATGGAGTCACCGTCTTTTAAAACATGCGGCACATTAATATTGCTGAGGTTTATGCCGCTAAAGTCATTCAGCGCAGTGTTATAAATTTTTATTTTATGAGAAGGGTTGTTTAAAAATTTAGAGCGGTAAATTTTATAAGCGCCAATATCTTTATCAAACATGATCATGGCGTGTGACCGGCTGATGAAATTATTAATATTGTATTGCTCTTCGCTTTTTTCTTCAATACCTATAAACGCAATGTGGTTGTGAATTTTGGGACCGTTCTCAATTTTGGGGTTTTTACAGCGACCAATAAAATATTGCTTGCCTGTAGGTTCTAGAATATATTCCGGTTCCCAGGTAAAGCCTTCTGTGGCCACAATTTTTGCATTCACTTTACGCATAGTTTCATTGGGTGTTAAAACTTCCACCCCAATACCATCGGTAATTTTTGTAACCTTACCCAACCTGTCAGATTCATGAATGATATCAATGCTCAATTCTTCTTTATAAGGAATGCCTTTTGATTTAAAATCTCTTTTCATGCGTTTGATAAACCCTTCATCTTTTATCAAAGTCATCAAACCTACGTTTTCCACGGCATTATCAGCAAAAGCCGAATGAAAGGTAAGGCCGCTTACCATAGTTTTGCCGTAGCCCAGCATTCGTACACTGGCTGTAATGGCGCCAATAGTGATTTCTTTCAGCTCTTCAATATTATCTAATTTTTTCTCCGCAACTCTTTGTCCCTGTTGCGGTGAGTCCACCTCCGGAGATTCGTTCTCGAAAGCTTCTTCAGTTTTGTCGTCTGCATTAAGCAGAGTGGACAGTTGTGAAAATTTCTTTTTAAACCAATTCATTGTAATAAGTTGTGAGATGTTATGCTTAAAAGTAACCTGCGGCTTTAAGTTCATTTAACACATCAATAGCCATTTGCTTGGCAAACTCAGAGTTGCCTATTTCTTCGATCCTAATGGTAAATGCAACGGGCGCGCCTATTTTAGGCGATTCGAGAAAGAATGTAAACCATGCATCCGTAACCCGTTTCAGTGCTGTTTTGCTTCCCTGCTTCACTTGCTTATCCCGCTCGGGACTGCCGGTTTTACCATAAAGCACAAGCCCTGTTGAAGCACTTACTTTTGCTGATTGCTCCTTCATGTAAGAGGCCAGTAGCGAACCCATGCCACGATGCTTTCCCACCAGTATTCCCGGTTCAAGGTATGGCTGTTGCATCCATGATTTATACAAAAATCTTGAGGGTTGCAGCGTATCCTTGTTCGCAATGGCGGCGCTCATTTTAGCCATGTGTAACGGGGTTGCCATCAGTTCACCTTGCCCCCATGCTATGTTGGAAAGGTTGCTGTAAAACCTCTTTCTGTTTCCCTCAAGCCGTTTGCTTTTAAACACATTTTTCCCTTTATCAGTGTACTGGTACCATTGTTCAAAATATTTTTCACTGTCATAATGTTCTGGTCTTTGAAAGAAAAAACCGCCCCTGTTCAACAGGTTCATACCGGTAGCATCATACAGATCAAATAGTTGTGGTTCCAACTTTTTATCATTGACGAGTTTGATAAAATACACATTGCTCGATCGCACGATAGCCTGTTTCATGTCCACGTTTTCACCTGCTGGTTCGCCAGGCCTGATGATTTCTCCCGGCTCAATAAAATAACTGATATTAGCGGCAGGCAATCCAAATTTATTTAACGAAGCATATGCATCCAATATTTTGATGGCCGAACCAGGCCTTGAGGGAAACGTAATGCCCAGGTCTCGCGGCACCACCATTCTTTCACCAAATATTTGTTTGAAAACAGAACGGTATTCGAGTGGTTCAATATTGCTGATGAGCTTTAGATCTTTGTATGATGGCATTGGGTTTATAGCCGAAGCCAGCACATCACCTGTTTTGGTATTGATGGCCACAACAGAACTTCTGTAATTTTTATACGCGTCTTTCGACCTGATGATCTGGTTAATTTTTTGATTGAATGCCACATCCAGCGATAAATGTATGTCCTTGTTCTTTCTATTATGGGCATTAATGAGTGTGCTGTTTTTACCCTTTTTTATAAATGGCGCCAGCGCGCTGTAATCATACAATTGTAATTCAGTTTCTCTTTCTGTTTCCGGTAAAAAGCGATGCTCTTTATACCTGTCTGAAGTTCTTTGCGTGGTGGAATACTTCACATCAAAACCGCGCAGCAAAGTAAAATGCCTGAAGTCTGCCGCATAGCCACTGGTTTCTTCCCGCGCAATTTCCTTATTGTAATCGCTCAGCCAAAACAGCAGGTCGTTACCAAACGGGTAATAACGTTTCTGTTCTCTTTTTAACTGCTCGTTATACAAAGGCATATTTGCGCCCAGCGGTATTAACCTGTTTTTAAAACTTTCAAAAGTGTTTTTATCTGAAGTGGCCAATAAAATGCCGTTTCTGTCATAAATATTACCGGCTTTTATTTCGCGCAACATGATGCCGATACGCGGATTATATGAATATTGCCACTCACCTTTTTTGTTCAACACCAGAGCGGGTTTCGTAATATATTCGTTGGACTTTGCCTGGTACCAGATGAGTGTTCCGATAAAAATAATCACTACCACAAAAAATGTAAGGATGGAATACGCATTCACATTATCAAAATTAGCTTTGATGTATTCCATCTCCAGCTTATCGCCCCTTTCGTTGCTCATGATGAGGATGAAAAGAAATGCGATCAGCGTCAGAATCACGCTTGCATTTCCTTTACTTAAAAACGGAACAGAAATTCCGGTTAGTGGAATCAAACCCAATGTGCCGGCAACAATCAGCATGAACTGGATCATGGTAGTAATGGCAATGCCAGCTATGAGATAAAACATAAAAGGTTTGCCGGTTCTTCTTGCAGCCAGCATGCAGCGGTACACCAGCAGGCCAAATGTAATAAAGATAGCAATGAGCGCCAACATGCCTAATTCTTCACCAATACTTTGAATGATCATATCAGTATGATGCGCGGGCATCACATCGGCAAAGCTTTTACCCAGCCCCTGCCCAGATAAGCCACCCGAATTTAATGACCATACTCCCTGTGCCACCTGATCACCGCCGATGAGGCTGTTGTCCCAAATGTTTTCAAACATGCTGTTTCTGTCTGCCAGGCGCTGGGTAAATTCAAATGGTAAAGTAGCCAGCAGTATGAATGAAGAAATGATGAGTATGATAAAAAATACAGACTCGTTTTTTTTAAAAAAGAAAGCGTATAAAAAGCTTCCTGCACAAGCAGCTAAAGCAATCCAGGGCAAATAATTGTGTTGCGCCGTGTTAAAAAATTTTGCCACTATGAATAGGATAAACGCGTAAACAAATGCCGAGCAAAGCATGGCAAAAAATTCTTCTTTGGCAAAGGAATAAAAGAACAGAAATGTTAAACAAAGTACGATGGCCGGGCCCAGATCGCCCAGAATTGCGTAAATCAATAACAATCCTACAAATAATGTGAGCATAAGCGCGTTCTTTCTGGTAAGCCAGCGGTTATCTGGTATGTTTCTAAAATAATCAGCGTTTACTGTAAAATATGCGGCAAAAAATACAACCATTAAATACTTTGCCAACTCGCTCACCTGAAAACCAAGCAGGTTTACTTTCACGCCACTGCCTTCAGGGCCGGTGCCAAATATTAGTAGCAATAGCATGATGAGAAGAGACTCCAACAGCCAGGTATAACCGCGTGGCGCTTTTAACTGCCGGTCTGCAGCTAACAATTTATGTACCGGGTCAAACCACTGGGATTGGTACATGCGATTGACAGGATTGTTTTTAAAAACAAATACCAGAAACGTAAACAGTAACAGCACCAACCCGCTGTACAAGGCCATGCCGGTTCCATAAATTTCATCGCTTAATGGATCCTGAATACTGTAAAGCACCACCACTCCAATACTTAATAAAAACATAAGCAGCGGCAGTATGTATTGATCGCTTCGGTAGTTTTTAAGGCTCAACGCAAAGTGCAATAACCAAAAACCTGCAACAAATAAAATCAGGTAGGTAAAAAATTCTTTTTTAAAATCTGATGGCGTTCGAACGGTGAAGATCTTATCATTTTTAATTTGCCGGTACTCCACCCTGTCTAAAAGGCGTAGCTGGTGCGGCTTTGCAACAAAATTAAAATTTCTTGACTTACCAATGGCAGCAGCGCCTTTAGAAATGCCAAATTCATAACCAGGCTTTATTGGCAACACGCTGTAATTGCCTTCCTTATTAAGGTTGGTGAATTCATAGTTACCTTCTTCATCTGTTCTTGCAAAAAATTCTGTTGTTACAGGTGGCGCGTTAGGTGGCAATGTGTCAAAATAAGCATCAGGAAAAATTTGTGTAAGCTTTATGAGTGTGCCTTCTGCAGTTACCGGTTTTTTTAAAGCTTTATCACTAAAATCAATCCTTCCTTTAATGATCACGCCCGTTTCTTCGGGCAGCACAGATACAATGGATGGATGTTTTGCAGGCTTGGTTATTTCCTGCTGGTAAAAAGCAGAATCCATGCCCAGGTGCGCCAGTGAATTGATGAAACGCAACTTACCCGATTCGCTTTTGGTATGACTGAACAGGGTGGCTTCCAGTAAAAAATCTTTTTTATTCAAAGACCCAAGATTGGGCAATACCTTTTGCTCATTAATTTTTTTCTGCAGGCTGGTGGCAATAAAGTCAATATATGCTTCATCAGTAAAATAGCCACCGGCTGCCAGCACTTTTATAATGGCTTGTTTTTTTACACCCGGTACCAGGTTTACTTTTTCACCGGTTGTATACGCATAATCAGTATTAATGAGTTCATTTTTAATATTGCTGTAATAGCTTCCAACCAGAATACCTAAAATAATCGTGGCAATAGTAAGCAGCAGCCTTTCGGTACGGCGATGGTAAACCTGCTTTTTCTTTTTTTTGTTGCTAATGTTCATTTAATAGCCAATTAGAATATTTTCAGCAGAATCGTTCCGAATAGTATCGATTGCCTGCCGTAGGGAGTCTGGTAATATGCTGCCTATACTATCCATTGCAGACAGCGTGTCAATATTATAAGATAGGCTGTCAATGGTATTCTCGGAAACGCTGGGCTGAAACCAATTTTTGGTACCGTTCCAATTAGCTGCAAAGCCTATGAGAAACGCCAACGGGATTAATAATAACCACCCTTTTTTTTTACGCGGTGCTTTTTGGGCAGTTGCCTTTTCAGTTTCCAATTCCACCTCTCCAATAGGCACTTCAATTGCCCGTTTGTATAATTTTTTACTGTCAGATTTTTTGGCCTTATAAGAAGCCAGCGCAACAGTAATATTGTCCTTGCCGCCCAGTTCGTTAGCTTTGTCAATTAATAACTGTGCTTTTTCAGGAAGCGTTTTTTCTTCAGAAAGTATTGCGGACATATGCGCTTTGGTTACCAGGTCTGTAAGTCCATCGCTGCAAAATAAAGCAATATCAAAAGGGAGGAAGCTGTGCTCGGTCATATCAATATATCCTTCCGAATCTTCGGCATCCAACAAGGCTTCACCCAGCATTTTGCTGATCTCATTGCGGCGCGGGTGATGCATGGCCTCTTCTTCAGTAAGATAGCCACTGTCTTCTTTCATACCTACGGAAGAATGATCTTTAGTTACTTTAAGCATTTGGCCGTTTCGAAATACATATCCTCTGCTATCGCCCACGTGGCCCACATACATCATTTCTTTTGCTGCATCCAAAATAGCCACGGTAAGCACGCAGCTCATTCTGTCCAGGTTCGCATTACTTCTTCTTACTTCTACAATTTTGTTATTGGCTAAAATGATAGCTTCTTTCAATAATTGCAATGGCGCACCAAAACGAAAAATCTGTAAATATTCTTCAATGGTATTTTTTGCGATGGCTGCTGCTTCTGCACCACCTTCATAGCCACCCACACCATCAATAGCGCCAATCAGCGCCAGTTCTTCTTTTTGCCACAGCGTCGGCACCCACACAAAATTGTCTTCATTCTCCTGGCGCCTGCGGCCCAGGTCTGTTTTAGCGTGCGATATAATTTTTCTTCCGGCCCCCATAACTATAGCTTATACATTAGCTTTAAAATCCAACTGGAAAATACCACATACAATTGTTGAGTCATTTTTTAACGGATGCCACACCGGCGCTTCACCCACGCGGCTAAGCTGCAGTTTTTGCTCGTTTACAAAAGCATCTGCAAACAAAGCAATGTAAAAAGCCCTTGCCCCTTCATCGTACCGTATCATTACGTGTTCTTTTTGCAAACTGCCGCTGGGCTCATTAATGCACAGCAATGTAGCAGTGCTTGTCAAGCCTTCGATGGCTTTGGTAATTTTTAACTGCCTTTCACGCATATGAAAACTGTACCGTTGTTTATTTACCACAAACTGTATGGTGGCCAGTTTGTCTATTGGTGCCTGATTGCGTGATGTATTGGCAGGCGCTGACGGCGTGGCTCCTGCCTGTAAAATTTCCTTGTTGAACTTTACCCTGAAATGGCCTTTTGATAAAATATCAATATTGGCAAAAGTATTGGGATTGAGATCATACTTGGAATACCTGGAATGTTTGCTGCTTACAGATACTTTAATATGCTCAGACGATAATTCTGTCCACGATTTTTCTGAAGTAGGCGCACTGACTACCTGCACGGAACCAGGTTCAATCTCAGTATTATCAATGCCTTTTTCTGCGGGGCAATATTGAAAATCCCAAAAGCTGCCAATGGGTTCGTAGCGCGGGTACTCTGCTTTTTTTAGCTGAATGTAATCATAAAATTCATCCAGTATGCCTTCTGTAATGCCCGCCAACCGCAGTTCTGCATGCTGGTAATCTTCGGGGCGCATCAATATAAGGTAACTGCAGTCGTACATCATGCGCCTGTTAAACGATTCTCTCTCAATAGTTTCCTTAAATGATTCCACTACCTGGTCTACAAGCATTTGATTGGTAAGCCTTACTTCATGCTCATCCTCATCGGGCAGTAACCATTTTTTAATTTTATCAAGCATATATTTTTATAATTCTTTTTTACTGATCTGAAACAAATTTTTTCATATAAAAAGCCTTTCGCTTACAGCTTCTCTATTCTCGTTTCAACAATTCTGCTGATTTTTCCGTTCTCATCAAATACCATTGAAACGTCAATGCTGTAAGGGATCCAGTCGTCGGTTTCGTTTTGTTTTATTTTATAAAGCATGTTGTAATCTACCAGTACGTTTCCGTTTTGCTGGTGCGTAAACACATAAGATTGGGTGTTGATATCTGCCTCGGTAAATCTCCACTTACCGTGGTAATTTTCACACTCCGTGATAACTGTTTCAATAGGCTCATTAGAGTTTTTGTAGTATTGCTTTACCGTATCGGCAAAAAAACGGTACAGCGTATTGCAGTCGCTGCGGCTTTGGTAATAATCAACAATTTTATTTTTAATATTTGCCTCTGTTTCCCTCACGTCTATGCTGGTTATTACCTGGTCTGTGGTTCCATCAGGGTTTATAGAACTTGTGGTATCAGGCTCAATTACTACAGGATCAACAGCAGGTTCCGGCTTCCTTTCCGGCTCAACATTTTCAGTTGCTACCGGCACATTCGCGCCGCTGTCATTATTCACCCATTTATCAATCATGTCCTGATTCATAGCAAGGGCAACCACGCCTGCTATTACTAAAACTGATAGCAGCAGGTAAACCCATGCATTTGATTTTCTTCTAACAGGATAATAAACCGGTGCTGCCTCAACAGGAATGGAACCTGTTGCAGGGCTGTATATCATTGTCTCTTCAACTATAGGTCGATCGCTTTCCATTTTTCGAAGTTCTCTCCTGTCTTCAGCATTTTTATACAAATAGCCGGGCAGCAAACTGCGCCAGGGCTCTGGCAATAGTGAGGTATCAATATTCTTACGAACAATATTTTCCTGTACTTCAAAGTCAGAAATTTTTGTTGTATCGTAAGGCGCGTTGCCAGAAACAAGGTGATAAAAAGTTACCGCCAGCGAGTACACATCTGTTTTGTAAGTAAGGTGCCTGGTATCATACACCTGCTCGGGACTCATGTACAACAGCGTGCCCATGCGCGAGCCGGTTTGTGTAACGGTAATATTGTCTTTGATCTTGGCAATTCCAAAATCCAGCACTTTAATATTTCCATCTTCGGTAAGAAAAAGATTGGAAGGCTTTATGTCGCGGTGAATGATATTTTTACGGTGTGTGTATTGCAACGCCTCTACCAGATCATTCCACCAGGCAATTAGCTGCTCATTGGTAAAACGTTCACCGTCTTTCAATCTCTGACCCAGGTCTTTGCCCTCTAGGTATTCCATAACCATGCAAGGGCAATCATCAATGGTTGAAAAGTCATAAATATTACGAATATGCGGATGGTTGAGCTGTACCATCAGTTTTGCCTCGTTCTCAAAGCGCGCCACCACGTCTGCCACACCGCAAAGCCGTTTTTGCAAAACCTTTACGGCTGCGGGCTTGCCCAGCACATTTTCGGCATACCACACTTCAGCCATACCACCCTCGCCCAATTTGTATTTTAAAATATAGCCGTTTATTGTTGTATTCTCCATTCTTCTGTTGCAAGTGCTTTAAAATTCAATTTGAAATATACGCAAAATTAACTGTCAGAAATCTGATTTCTAAGCTTCAGCAGTTTTCACTTATTAAACGTTTATCCTATAAAAAGCATTAAGTAACCCTCAAAATAAATACAGATTTACTACCAAAATCTTAAATAATTATAAAAAAAGGTAAATGGTAATGTATTTTCGGTAAAAGCCAGCTTAAATGAATCTAGAATGTATTCTTGCTAAAACAGGCTTGCCTGTTACCGGCACCCGGCGTGTGGGCGGAGGCGACATTAATGAGGCTTATTGCCTGTCAACAGCTGATAAAAAATACTTTTTGAAAGTAAATAACACGCAACGGTATCCAGAAATGTTTGCACGGGAGGCGCAGGGTTTGCAGGCGTTGAAAAAAGCAAGCACATTGTATGTTCCGCAAGTGATTGAATATGGAGAATCCGGAAATCAGCAATACCTGCTAATGGAATGGATGGAACAGGGAAAACCTGTGAAAGATTTTTGGAAAGACTTTGGAACAGCGCTGGCTGACATGCACCGACAACCGCAATCTTATTATGGCTTTGAAGCAGATAATTATATCGGAAGCCTGCCGCAAAAAAATAATAGGCATGATAACTGGCCCAACTTTTATGCTCAATGTCGCGTGATGCCACTCATAAAACAATTAAAAAACAATGACAAAAGTTTTTCCGCACAGGATGTGGCCCATGCAGAGAAATTTTGTAACCTGCTTCCTGAAATTTTTCCGGAAGAAGCACCGTCTTTACTGCACGGAGATTTATGGAGTGGCAATTACATGATTGGCCCAAATGGAGAACCTGCTATGATTGATCCCGCTGTTTATTATGGCCACCGCGAAATGGATTTGGGAATGACGCTGCTTTTTGGCGGTTTTGCAACGGAATTTTACAAAGCTTATCATCATGCCTACCCGATTGGAAGCCAATGGAGGCAAAGGGTGCGCTACGCGCAGTTATACCCGTTGCTCGTGCATGCCCTTTTATTTGGCGGACATTACGTGCAAAGTGTAAGAGAAATTTTAAAGCAATTTTAAGCAGGTTACGCAGTAACATTCGGGCAAGTGCAAATACCCCTTATTTTTGCGGTTTATGAAAATTCATTATGATATAGACCATTTGCCGCGATTTAAAAACGCTGTTATTACCATAGGCACGTTTGATGGTGTGCACGAAGGGCATAAAAAAGTGATCGGACAACTTACCAAACAAGCGCGTGATGTAGGCGGCGAGTCGGTAATCATTACCTTTCACCCGCATCCGCGCAAAGTTGTTACTTCCTCTATCCTTGGTATTCGTTTATTAAATACACTGGATGAAAGAATTGAATTGCTTAAGCAACTAAAAGTAGACCATCTGGTCATCACTCCTTTTACGGATGCATTTGCAAATCAGCCAGCAGAAGATTATGTCAGGAATTTTCTGGTGGAAAGATTTTATCCTCACACCATTATTATCGGTTACGACCATCGTTTTGGCCGTGACAGGAAGGGTAATTATAAAATGCTTGAAAAATTTCAGCAGGCGTACAAGTTTCAGGTAAAAGAAATTCCCAGGCATGTTTTAGATGACATTTCAATCAGCTCAACAAAGATCAGAGATGCAATTATTAACGGAAATATAGATTCTGCCAATACCTTGCTGGGTTACGACTATTTTTTTGAAGGCATTGTCATGCACGGCGATAAGCTGGGCCGGCAACTGGGATACCCCACAGCAAATATAAAAATCAGCGATGATGAAAAACTATCGCCGGGTGATGGTATTTATACAGTTTACTGCGCTGTAAAAAATGAGGAAGGCAATTACGGGCCAACATACGGTGGCATGATGAGTGTAGGCTTTCGCCCTACAGTGGATGGCAAAAAGCGGGTGATTGAAGTGAATATTTTTGATTTTAAAGAAGAAATATACGGCGCAACCGTGCGTGTTTACGTGAAAGCATTTTTACGCGCTGAAGAAAAATTTGATAACCTTGGAGATCTGGTAAAAAGGATTGATGAAGACAAAGCCAACAGCCTTCAAATATTGTCAGGCTTGTAATATAAATATTGCAGCACTACATGATGCTTTTAACTACCAGTTCTTTCATCAGTTCACTATCATTTATTGACACTGTATTAATGCCGATGCTTTTTAAATTATACTGATGCAATAGCAGTAGTATTTTTTTGATCCCGTCAAAACCATGAGTTGTAGCAGCCTTCTTGTAATCTGAAACAACAAAAGAAGGTACGCCTATCTGACCTGCGATATCATCTCCGGCTGAAACACCAAAGACCATATATACCTTACTAAAGTAGGAATACAATAATGGCAAAATTTTTTGTATAGACACCGCTTTTGGGTTGGCTTCAAAATATTGTACAATTTTCATAGCTTTCGGAAAGTCTTTGTTAGCCATAGCTGATTGCAATTCAAAAACATTATACTCTTTACTAATGCCTACAAACTGCTCAATGTCTTCTTCGGTGATTGATTTACGACCTTTTAGGTTAATAAGTATCTTTTCAATTTCATTTTCAATGCGGTTTAGATCGTTGCCAATGTGTTCGGTAAGTAGTGCATTTGCTTTGGGAGTTATAGTGTAACCCATATCATTTACAGTTTCATTCACCCAACCAGGTAGCGCCTCATCCCTCATTTTTTTTGTAGTAAGCACTGTGGCATGTTGTTTCAGCAGTTTATAAAACTTTGTACGGGCATCCAGCTTTTTCTCTTTATAAGCAACAATCAAAACCGTGGAGTTTAAAGGCTTTATAATGTAAGCTTCGAGTTTGTCTATTTCCCTTAAATATTGCGCTTCTTTTACAATCACCACCTGCATATCAGCAAACATAGGGTACCGGCGGCATGCATTTATAACATCAGCCCAATTTGCATCACGGCCATAAAATACGCTCAGGTTGAATGAAGCTTCGCTTTCAGGTAAAATATTGTGTTCAGCATAATTTACCAATTTGTCTATATAATATTCCTCGTCGCCTTCAAGCCAGTAAACAGGAACAAAGTTCTTTTTTTTCCAGTCGCGCAAAATTTTCTCGATAGCCATTCCGCTAAAATAAAAATTATAATGGCATTAACTATATAATTATAATAGCATTTAAATAACATCATTTGGCATAGTTTCTGCGAAAGAAATATATCACTTTAGTAAAATCTATAAACTATATTACCAATCTTAAGTAGCATTTAAATCTTCTGTTTATGGCAAATACAAATTATCCGTCTGCAACAAATCAACACACAACCAATACTCCCAACAATTCAGGAAACCGCAACATTATTATAGGGGTTTTAGTGGCAGCCCTTTTAGGTACATGGGGGTATATTTTATGGAAGAATAACAGCCAGAGTGGTACCAGTGCAAACGTTACGGAAACCGAAATGGCCACCGCTATGTCTGAATCTGATTCACTACGCCAAATGTTTAACCTGGCAGAAATGCGGCTTGACTCTATTACCGGCGCCAACAATTCGCTGCAAGGAGAGCGAACAGCATTACAACGTGAAATTGAGGAGCGCAAGGTAGAAATTACAAGAATATTAAATGATAAAAATGCCACCAGCGCCGACCTGGCAAGAGCCAGACAAATGATTGGCGAGCTGAACGGACAGATTGGAAGGCTGGAAGCACAGGTAACACAGCTAAGAGGCGAAAACCAGGAACTTACCGTGCGCAATACGCACCTAACCCAGGAAAAAGATGTGCTTACACAAAACCTCACAACACGCACCACAGAAAATGATGAACTGGCTAATACTGTGGATGTGGCCAGTACGCTAACCGCTACAGGTATGTCAATTACACCGTTGCGCGATACACGCAGTGGTAAGGAAAAAGAAACCAGTTTTGCCCGCAGGGTAGATAAATTAAAAGTTGCCTTCAATGTAGAGAACAGGATCACTACTTCCGGGCCTGCTGACCTGTACGTAATTGTTACTGATCCTAAAGGAACCATTGTACAGAATGGAATTTTAGGTTCAGGTGCCATGACAACACGCCAGGATGGTGACCGTAGATTTACTGCCAAAGTACCTGTAGAGTATGAGACTGGCACACGTAAAGGCGTTTCCTTCCCAATAGCCAACCCGTCAGGCTTTCAACCCGGCGATTATAAAATTGAAGTGTACCATAACGGTTTTAAAATTGGTGAAGGTATCCGAACTTTAAAGAAGGGATTATTTGGCTAATAGTATTTAATAAAAAGAACAAAGCGCCGCTCAAAAATGAGCGGCGCTTTGTTTTATAAAGAATTTGGAATTGATCAATAATGCCATCTTACAAAAGCCTCTATAGCTGCATAATGCGTCAATCCCAAATCGGCAAATATTTGCGCGGTATTAGCATTTCTTTCCTCTGCACGTTGCCAGAACTCGCGATCGTCTGACCCCTGAAAAGGAACCATATCTTTTTGTGACTGGTGGATAAAAATACCAAACCGCTTTTTTAGAACCTGTGCCGGGCTCATAGGTATTGCCATTTCAATATCTTCAATGTTCCACTCTTGCCAGGCGCCTTTATAAAGCCACAGCCAGCAGTCGTTGATCCATTCATCACCGTCAGCTTTAATTCTTTGCAATGCTTTTAAAACGGCTTCAAAGCAAACAATATGCGTGCCATGTGGGTCGGCAAAATCACCTGCGCAATACACCTGGTGTGGCTTGGTCTCGCGCAACAATTCCATGGTTATTTCAATATCTCTTTCGCCCAGCGGTTTTTTTTCTATTGTACCGGTTTCGTAAAAAGGCAGATTTTGAAAATGAATATTCTTTTCTGGAATGCCTACATACCGGCAAGTGGCACGTGCTTCTCCCCGCCTGATCAGTCCTTTGATGGCGCGTATGGTAGGTGTATCAGACTGGTTAGCTTTTTTTGAGGCAATGTGCTTTTTAGCCTGATTTAAAAATTTTTGGGGTTTGTCAGAACCAATCTTGGCAATTTCATCAAAACCAACTGCAAAATCCAGAAAGCGGGTTACAAACTCATCGGTTACCGCAATATTTCCTGATGTCTGGTAAGCCACATGCACATCGTGCCCCTGGTCGTGAAGCCTTTGAAAAGTACCGCCCATGCTAATAATGTCATCATCGGGGTGAGGCGAAAAGATCACCACTTTTTTTGGATAAGGTGTTGACCTTTCGGGGTGCGTAGGAATTACAGCATTGGGTTTACCACCCGGCCATCCGGTAATAATATCGCGCAGCATATAATACACTTCAAGGTTAGTATCATAGGCGTCTCCTTTTTCAACAATCAGATCGCTAAGACCAAAATCATTATAGTCCTGGTTGGTAAGGCTCAGCACAGGTTTTTTTAATTTCAGCGCCATGTTGATCACCGCTTTTTTGACCAATTGAGGTGTCCATTCGCACTCGCCGGTTAGCCAGGGAGATTTGATACGCGTAAGCTGCGTGGCAGCAGCTTCATCCAGCACAAAAGTTACATTGTCGTGATTTTGAAGGAAAGAAGCCGGTACCACTTCTGTATCATCTTCTTCAACAGATTTTTTTACTGCATCGGCTTTAGCCTCTCCCCAGGCCATCAAAATTATTTTTTTTGATTTGAGAATGGTGCTAATCCCCATGGTAATTGCCTGACGGGGAACTTCAGACATATTTGCAAATTCAAAAGAATTAGCTTGCCTGGTAGAGTTGGTTAAATTTACCAGCCTGGTTTTTGTATAAATGCCAGAACCTGGTTCGTTAAAGCCGATATGACCGTTGTTACCAATGCCTAGTATTTGTAAATCAATACCGCCCGCTTTTTCAATTTCTTTTTCATATCTGGCGGTTTCTGCTTTAATATCATCTTTATCTATTTCACCATTAGGAATATTCACGTTTTTTGGGTCAATATCCACTTGCGAAAAAAGGTTATTGAACATAAAGCGATAGTAGCTCTGCACCGCATTTTTACTGATGGGGTAATATTCATCAAGGTTAAATGTAATAACATTTTTAAAACTCAGGCCTTCTTCGCGGTGCATGCGCACCAGTTCGGCATACAGTCCTTTGGGGCTTGAGCCCGTGGCCAGGCCCAGAACACATTTTTTCTTAGCTTTTTGTTTTGACCTGATCAGATCTGCAATGGTTTTGGCAATTGCAAGTGACCCGGCTTTACTGTCCGGATAGATGGTAACATCAATTCTTTCAAGGCTGTCAAGCTGGCTATTCTTCACTGATTTTTTCTTACCCATATTAGTATAATTTGATTTATTTATTTATCCGTTTGTGCGTTGTATATCAGTTAAGATGTTTTGCCGTGTTAAAAGATATATCCTGCATGAAACCCCTTTAAAATGTTGCACAATTTACGCAATTTTGCATTTAAAAAAGCATCAGAATAAAGCGCAACCGATTGTTTTGATGTGTTTATATTTGCCATCCCTAAAGATTTAATTAAAGAGCCTCCTAATGTCTAATACTGAAATTGTAGAGCAGTTTTACAGCGCCTTTTCAAAACTTGATTTTCAAACGCTTTCAAAATATCTTTCGCAGGACGTTGTGTATTACGATCCGTTGTGGGGACTGCTTGAAGGTGATATCGTATTTTATCTGTGGCAGATGAAATGTGAAAGCCTGAGCTATTTTTCGTTTCAATACCATGATATTGAAGAACTGGATTCAGAATACATTACCTGCAAATGGGAAACCCGATTTTTTTATAAAAAAAGCGGAACTCATGTAAAGATGAACGGCAAAGCTTATATGCGCATCAATAATGGCCTGATAACCGAGCACAGTGATGGTTACAAACTAAGCGACTGGCTGGCAGCTACCAGAGGCTGGAAGGGTAAGCTGCTTGGCTGGACTGGCTATATGAAACGTAAAGAAGAAAGCATACACCGCGAGCAACTGGAACGGTACATCAAAAATAAAAGTCTTTTTACCAGTTCCGGAAGACGCAGCCACGATTACGATTTTTCTGACAGATAGCAGATTTTTAAGGAGCGGGTTGTAGTATCAGCCTTTCTGCCAGCCACAGGTATTCGGCAACAAAGTTGTTTATATTGTTATAGAATTTATCATCCAGCAGGGTTCCATCTTCTTCAAATTTTTTATCTACTTGTGGTATGATAAGCAGTTGCGGACATACCACGCCAAACAATGCCGCGCTTAAAAGGATGAGCTGCTGGGCAGCACGCATCCCTCCCATGCTGCCGTTTGAAGCTGTTACAATACCAAAAGGTTTATGCAATTGTTTTGGAAAATGATCGAGTAAATTTTTTAATGCTGGTGAAAAGCTACCGTTATACTCGGGCGTTACCAGTATAAAACCATCTGCGCCAAACATTTTTTCAGCTATGTGTTTAAACTCATCTGGTGTATTATCAACCGAATTAAAAACCTTTTCCAGAGCGGGTAACCTGAATGTCCTGCAGTCAATAAGCCCAATATCGTGCGTTGTAGCTTTTGTTAGCCAGGTTTGCAGTGCAAGTACGGCCCTGAAAGTGATGCTGGTTTGGTTGGCGCTGCCCGAGATGATTTCTATCCTCATACCATCAATATTTTTGCGAAGTAAAGGAAATGTTTCAACAATAAGCCGTTTTACAGAAGTGTTGAAATAATCAAAATAGAACCATCTTTTTAGCAGAAACTTTGTAATATTGCAGCCCGAATGCCCAGATGGCGGAATTGGTAGACGCGCTAGACTCAAAATCTGGTTTCCGCAAGGGAGTGCAGGTTCGATTCCTGTTCTGGGCACTTAAAAGCGGTTATGAATTTTTCATAGCCGCTTTTTCTTTTTGCACATCTGTAAAAATGATTTTGTATTTATAAAAAAAACGGATCAGAAGTTAGATAACTCCCAATCCTCTATTGTTTGTGCTAAAAAAATTATTTATGAAGATTTTTCCGTAACCAACTCTATAGCGGCATCTATTTTCTGTTGAATAATGGGCCCTTCAAAACCGATAAAGCGGTATCTGATTTTGCCGGTTTTATCAATAATATAAGTTGCAGGTATGACGTTGAATTTTAATTTGTCGCCAATAGTAGCATCTGTATTAAAAAAAACGGGAAAAGAATAGGTTTTATTGCCTCCCCAATTTCTGGCATCATCAATGGTATTTTTTGCTCCGCTGTTGATGATCATAAATTGCACACCAGAATCGTTTTTATATTTATCCCAAACATTTTGTACATAAGGCATCTCGTGCATACATGGTACACACCAAGTGGCCCAAAAGTTAATAACAGTTACTTTCCCATCGCCAAAATTCTTTTGCAGGTTTTTACCATCAAGGGTTTGAAAAATATCATAAGTAACCGGCATCTGCATTTCCATGGTTTCTTTATTCAGTCTGTTTCTGATGTCTGCCTTCAACGTATTCAAAACTTCCATGCGTTCTTTTTCCCATCCTTTATCATCTCCAGGTTTCATGACCAGATAGGCTTGCTCCAACTCGGGCAATAAACTGGCGTTGTTTTCAGGTTCCAGTAAAACAATTTTTTTCTTGGCGTCAAAAGCCTCTTTGCTCATTCGGTAATGATTGAAAACAGTAAAGGCCAGCCGAGCACTTTCACCATTTAGCCCAATGGCTGCTGCATCTCTCGCCAGACGGATGGCTTCAGGCCGCTTGCCCAATTTCATCTGAATAGCAGCCATTAAAGCCCTGGTAGAAGATTGTGCCTGCTGTGTTGACTGCACTCTTTGTTGTGCTGTGTAGTAAGATGGGATGTGGCCTGTTTCGGGAAAATACCTGATGATGCCAATGGGGAACTTATTGGCTAGTTCATACGCCTTGCTGGCAAGCCGCAAAGCGGTATCCAGCAATATATTATTCTCATACAAACTGGTAGCAAAAGATTTTAATTCTGACGGGTAATATGGCGATGATGGATCCCCGATCTCTTTTAAATGGCGGGCAGCGTTGCGTGCATCACGTTTTTTAGCGTAAATTCTGAACAATGTATAATGAGCATCTTTTAAATATTCCGGCTGCGTTTTTTCTGTGCGCAACAACTTTTCCAGGGTAGATACAATTATGGCTGTATCCTGCAATCGAGCAACCGAGTCAATATATAGGTCATAGCCAGCCTGGGTACGCAAATATTCTCTGCGTACCACGGCGCGGATGGAATCAACCCTTGAATTTTCTCCAATAATCAAATAGCCCATCGTGGTTTGGTTTACATTGCCACTGTTACCTGGGTTTTTTAAAAAGTTTTGCTCAATGGTTTTGAATGCTTTTTCTTTTATTCGGGCTTTTGTTTCTGCATTGCTTTCTTTATTGTACTCATACATCAGCAATACCAGCCTGGCTTCGTATGATGTGTCGGGGTATAGTTCAATTTCTTTTTTATAATATGCTGCCTGCAAGTCGGCAAGGTCTGCCCTTTTACCAAGTTGAGTTCGTAAACTGTACCCGTGCTGCAGCGTGCTTTTAGGCACGGGCTTATTGTTTTCATAAGCCTGAATGGTGTAGTGGAAGATGCTGTCTGCTTTTTGAATATACGCGCCTGACTGCAGGTAAAAAGAAGCAAATAAAAAATACCTTGGTAGTGTGAAAGTAGCCTGCCACACATTACCATTTTTTTGAAGTGGTATAGCCGATGGCATCTCGTACAGGTTGCTGTACGATAACACCAAGTCAATATTTCGTATCGTATCGGGAATTACTGCATCAGGGTGAGCCGTATTATAAGAGATGGTGACGGATTGATTTCTTTTAGGAAACTGCGGACTTACAGTGAGCGGCCCCTGCGCATCAGCCGCGCTGCCCCAAAGCATCCAAAGAAAAAATATTCCGGTATATGCTGCTTTTTTCATATCAATTAATTATACCCGGGATTTTGTACTAAATTTCTGTTACTTAGCAGGGCGGTAGTGGGTATTGGATAGAGCAAATCATTTGCATCAATGGTATTGCCTTTATTGGTTTTTAAAACTGCAACAGCTCTGCCATTGCGCTTCAGGTCTAACCACCTATGCCCTGCTTCGGTAAATAACTCTTTCCAGCGCTCATTTTCTATGGCCAACAGCGCGTCAGCTTTCGAAAGGCTCTCACTCAGCGCAGGTACGCCTGCCCGGCCACGAATAACATTCAGGTCATGCACTCCCAGATCGATCTTTCCGGGTTGCTGCACTCTTGCCTCTGCGCGTATCAAATACATTTCTGCCAGGCGAATAACCATAGAGTATTCGTCAACTGTTGATTTGGTGCGAATCTTATACTTGTAAGGGTAGTAATACGTTGTTCCGCTTAAAACATAAGTATTTGTCCAGTTTGCTTTTCTCTTATCGCCTGTTTCAAATGCATTTACCAGGCTATTGGTAAGATTGTAATAAGCCCTTCCACCTGCTACTGCAGGAACAATACTAAACCCTTCCCACGTATTTACACCCGCGGTAGATTTATTGATGGATTGCCATTGCAAAATGGTTTCGCGGCTGTTTTTTAGAAACACTGTATTCAGGTCAGTCAGCAATGCGTAATTGGAATTACCAATCACTTTGGTAGCTTCTTCTTCTGCTTTCAAATAATCAGCACGATATAAATACACCCTTGCCAACAGCGCCGTAGCTACGGCTTTATTAGCCCTAACTCTTTCAGAAGAAGGATAATTGTCAGGCAGGTTTGACTGCGCGGTAAGCAAATCGTTAATGATGGCGGCATACACGCTATCAACACCCGTTCTTGGCTTACTGGTATTTACGCGGTAGTCAGTGTCAAGAATCAAGGGTACATCACCAAAAATATTGACCAAATAAAAATAAAAATAAGCTCTGAGGAATGACGCTTCACCTTTTAATTGTTTTTTTACGGTTTCGCTCAGCCCGGTGGCCTTGTCCACTCCTTCTAAAATAGCGTTGGCGTGATAAATGTAGCTATAAACAGGATCCCAAAACTTGGCCACATTAGAGTTTGAAGGCGTCAGGGCGTTATCTGCAAATTCATTATAACTGGCGACTGATAAAGAATAATAAAAATCATCAGCGCTCATGGCTGGCATAAAATTCACATGAAAATTAGCAAAAGACGAATTGAATGCATTGAGCGAACTGTAAAGCCCAACCATGGCTGAGGTGGCTGTTTTATCATCAGTAAACACTAAGGATGATAACAATTGATCCTGCGGAGGCGGTATTTCTACATATTTTTTACAGCCGCTGAAAGTGATCAATCCTAAAAATAAACATCCGATTAAATATTTTTTCATTTCAAACTTTTTAGATAGTTACGTTAAACCCAATTGTTACAGTTTTTAAAACAGGAAGTGCCTGCGGCCGCACAGAGCCGAATGGGTTGACAGGGTAAACGAATCTTCTGTCAAACCCGTTGATCTCAGGATCCAGGCCAGTATATTTTGTAAATGTGAGCAGGTTTTGACCCAGCATAAATATGTTGGCGGTAAATTTATTTTTAAACAAATTAGTAAGGTTGTATGCCAGCCTCACATTCTTTAGCCGGATGTAAGAAGCATCTTCCCAGGCTGCGTTGGAATAGCGCCAGTTATTGTTGTAAGCAGTATACGCCGCTTTAGATGAAGTGGCGGAAGGCCGTGGAAACGCGACATTGTCTCCAGGTTGTTTCCAATAATCCTGATAGGCTGCCCGTTTGTTGTTCATACCACCAAAAATGCCGGCCAGCGGGCCATAGTCGTTATTAATCCCTTCCTGTTTTACAAACTGAAAGAAAAATTCAAGCGACACATCTTTATACCTTAATTCATTACCCAAACCACCAAAAAAACGAGGCAGTGTTTCGCCAATGATCACATAATCTCCTGCCTCAGTAATAGTACCGCTGTTGTTCACATCTAAAAACGTGGGTACACCCGTTTGTGGGTTGATGCCGGTAAAATGATACCCTTTTATGATCCTGATTGACTTTCCTACTTCGTAAGCAAACGCATCTGCGGAAGAAGCTAAATTCTCATACTCCAGCAACTTATTGCGCTGAAAACTGATATTGAAATTGGTATTCCATTCAAAATTAGCCGCCTTAATATTTTGTGTATTGAGTTCAAACTCCAAACCACTGTTTTGCACTTTGGCCGGAGAATTATCAATATAAGAAGTAAAGCCAGACTGTGCGGCAAGTGTAACGCCTATCAACTGGTTGCCTGAACGGTTGTTGTAATAGCTGGCAGAAAGCAGGATTCTGTCATTCAAAAATCCAAGTTCCAGGCCGGCTTCTATTTTTTTGTTCGTTTCCCAGCTATAGTTGGGATTGAATACCCGGCTTGGTGTAAGTCCTCCACTTCCATCATAAGGAAAAGTGGTAGAGCCCCAACTGTCAAGAAACTGATAATCGCCAATCTGGTCGTTGCCGGTAACACCAATGCTTCCTCTCAACTTTCCATAAGAAA
Organism: Bacteroidota bacterium; assembly: GCA_023423285.1. Lineage (GTDB taxonomy): Bacteria > Bacteroidota > Bacteroidia > Chitinophagales > Chitinophagaceae > Niabella. Next base: position 2,694 of record JAFAFV010000060.1, on the reverse strand, counting down.
GGAAAGGAATTGCATTTTTAATAAATTCTTCTTCATTGAATAACCATGCGGCGCCCAGTGCACCAAAATTACCAAACTGATTGCCGGGCCCAAAGCGGGATGAACCATCGCGGCGGAAAGTACCGTTAAATATGTACCGGTTTTGAAGCTGGTAATTAATTCTTCCAAAAACAGAAGTGTAATTATACTGGCTGTGACTTGAGCTTCTGGGTGTAATAGTTCCCGCAGAACCAATATTGCGCAGCAATACCTCACTGGCAAAGCCGCTTGCCAGTACGTAATGTCCTTTACGTGTAAGTTCCTGAAACGTGCTACCTACTAAAAAGTTTAATGCACCTGCGCCGATTTGTTTTTTATATTCTAGTTGTGGCTCTACTATATATGAACTTGAACCTGAAGTACCAAATTGGCTGCTGCTACCCGTAAAAGTTTGCGGGTTAAAACCTGCTGCGGGCATAGTTTGAATCTGTTCCATACCCATTTGCGTCACACCCAGGTTTACCCTGGCTTCCAGATCGCTTAAAATTTTATAACTGATCACGCTATTTCCCATGATGGCATTGGTTCTGGTTTCATAAGTTCTATTCAGGTAAGCCAATGGGTTTTCTCCTGTTCCAAAAAAATACAAACTGCCATCGTTATTATAAATTGGGAAGTTAGGCGCAAAGTAAAAATACTGGCTAACATCAGTAGGCGCCGAGTTATTATAATCAGTTGTATAATTCAATGATGCGCTGATGCCGAATTTGCCGTTTTCATTGCGGTGGTCCAGCCCCAGCAGCACACCGCCCTTTTTATAATAGAAATCGCCCAGAACAACTGCTTCTTCACGGCGGTAAGTACCGCTGAGCAGATATCTGGTTTGCTGGTTACCACCTCTTACGGCCACTTGTGCTTCACTCAGCCTGGCTTCTTTGCCTATAAGTAGCTCCTGCCAGTCAGTATATTTATTTTGGTCCCATTCCAGCAAATCAGGTGCATTGGCCGCTGTGGGCGCCACGCTATCTACTCTAAAAGCGTCCCTTCTCATTTGCAGATATTGTTGGGTGTTCAGCATTTCCATTTTATTGGAAATTTTGCTAATGCCGGTATAAAAACTTGCATCTACCTTGGTTGTTCCTGCAGTGCCTTTTTTTGTTTTAATAAGAATAACGCCATTGGCGCCACGGCTTCCGTAAATAGCTGTGGCATCAGCATCTTTTAAAATATCAATGCGCTCAATATCTGCAGGGTTGATGGCATTGAGCGGGCTTTGCTCACCGTTGGAACCGGAGAACTGGTTGAGCGGAATGCTGTTGAAAGGAACACCGTCTACAATATACAGCGGTTCATTGCCCTGCTTCATCGAGTTCTCACCTCTGATCCTTACTTGAAAATTAGAACCTGGCATACCGTTGGAGGCGGTGATCATCATGCCCGGCACCCTACCCTGCAATGCTGCCACGGGGTTGCCTACAGGTTGTGCTGAAATAACTTTTTCAGATACGCTTGATACGTTACCCGTATTGAGCCTTTTTGATGTGGTACCATAAGCCACCACCACAGTTTCATCTAAAATATTACCTGCCAGTTCTAAAATAATTTCTACAAACCCACTGCCGCTGCTTACCTGCACTTCTTTTGAAGAATAGCCGATATAGCTTACTTCCAGCACAGCATTTTCGCCCTGCGCATTTAGCGAAAAATTTCCTTTTTCATCGCTGGTAGTTCCTCTGTTTTGATTGATGATACGCACATTGGCCCCAGATAGGGGATTGCCGTTTCTGTCGGTAATTTTACCTGTTATAGGAAAATCTGGCTTTATATCATTTTTTACTGATATGGCAATAAGGCTGCTGTTAACTCTGTGATACGTGAAGCGCGATCCCTCGAGCAGTTTTGTTACCACGCGGTCGATGGTTTCATTATTTGCCTGTATACTTACTCTTACATTGCTAAGGCCACTGTTTTCTTTATACACAAACCTGTAGCCGTATTTATTCTGAATATTGTCTAATACTGTTGTAAGACGGGCATTTGTATGGTTAACAGAAACTCTTCGTTGTGACAGAGACTCCAGTGCCATTGCCTGTAAGGAAAACAGGAAAACAAAAATCAAAGTAAATTTCATCATTAACGTCAATTTTTTGAATGAAGCATATACATTGCATTTATGATTACAAACTGTCATAATTTGCATTTTGGTTATAGTTTAGGTGTTGAAAAATTATTTTTGTTCTGTTGCAAACCTCTGGTGGACCTGCTGTTTTGCTGACATTATAAATAAATAAAAACCATATTTTTTTTGATTTCGTATTGAATTTGCGCGGAAATCTTTAATGATTCCATCACATCATCCAGCTTGTCGTTTTCAAAAGTGCCGGTTATCCTAAGATCGTGGCTGCCCGCCCCCGTTATAGTAATCCTGACATCGTACCACCGTTCCAATATCGGAACGATGTCATCAATCTTCTCATTTTTAAAAACGAGTTTATTTTGCATCCAGCCAATTTCCTTTATGTTCTCTTTATCTGTTTCTTCTTCTAATTTTTCAAGACTAAACCCGTTAATGCGCTCCTTGTTTTTGGGCGAAGCCACAGGGTCGCTGTGACCAGGACTTTTAGAAGTGATGATTTTTTCATTGGGACTAAGTAAAACTTTTTTGTTACGCCCTTTTTCCCGCACGATCACTTCCAGCGAACCGCTGATGAGCAG
>JAFAFV010000008.1 GCA_023423285.1 Bacteroidota bacterium | reverse complement strand
AAAAAAAATTTGGTGATTTGAAGGATAATTATCATTTTTGTTATGTCATACATAATACTTAATTTTTAAACGATGCTAATTATGCGATCTGCTCACATTAAATGGATGCTTTTATGTTTCGGCATCCTGATCAATTTACAAGCCTGGTCACAAACCAAAACCATAAGCGGTACTGTAATGGATGAACTGTCAGGACAGTCTCTTGTCGGCGCCACGGTATCAATTAAAGGAACTTCCATTGCAACACAAACTAATGAAGTTGGGGAGTTTTCAATTTCTGCGGAACCAACCAATGTTCTGGTAATTTCATATGCGGGTTACATGGATAAAGAGATATCAGTGGGTACACAGGAAAACATTATGATTACGCTATCCTCTGAGGCAACTTCAAAATTAGATGAAGTTGTGGTAATTGGGTACGGAACACAAAAGAGGCGGGATTTTGCCGGATCTTCTGCTTCGCTTAACCCAACAGCTACAAAATTTACTCCTAGTTCAAACGTAGGAACTGCTCTGCAGGGTGCTATACCTGGTGTTATGGTGAGGCAACAAACAGGTGCACCAGGTGCCACTCCTAACATTGTATTCAGAGGTGGTACAGGGTTTGATGGTTCGGGAGGGCCGCTGGTGGTAGTGGATGGGGTTATTGTTCCGTCACTTTATGGAATTGATATGAACGATGTGGAAGATATTCAGGTTTTAAAAGATGCGGCTTCAACTGCCATTTATGGTGCGAGGGCTGCTAATGGAGTGATATTAGTTACCACCAAACGTGGTAAAAAAGGAAGGACTCAAATTCAATATAGTTATAAGTATACCAGCAATAATTTTAGAAGTATTGCCGACCGTTATTTATCTGCGGAAGAATACATAAAAATGAATAGGCAGGGTATCCGTACCAGGTATCTGGCCGATTCACTTGTCGGAGGCAACCAAAATGCCGTTAATAGCGACAAAGGTCAAATAAACGGAAACTGGGGCTGGGCTTTTGGGGCTAATTTCAGTGATCCCAATAACGGCCTTTATACTACCCAAAGAGTTACAAATGCAAACCGGGCTCTTTTAACCAATCCTGCCTGGAAGTTGTTACTTGATGCCAATCCTTTTAATCCTTCTATTACTGACAGTATTCTTTATAAGGAGCTAACGGCTCAGGCAAGGGAAGCTATGATTATACAATCATTGCCTACCATACAACATAGTTTAGGTTTTTCGGGAGCCAATGATCAGGGTTCTTTTGCTTTGAATTTGAACGCCATAAAAGATAATGGAACCATTATCGGATCAGCTCTGAAGCGAGTTAATATGAATTTTAATGGGGGTCTGAATGTGGGCGAACGCATGAAAATTTCACTTACCACTTCCGCTTACAATGTGGAGCAAACTGTACCGTATACTGAACCTGGCATCGCGGGATCAACAGGCGCCACAGGTGGTTTATTACAAAGATTTTTAGGCGTAGCTCCAACGGTAAGATATACCAACGACAACACGGGAGTGATATTGCCAGGCCCTAATGATGTTACGCTTGGAAATCCTGAATATTGGAGTAAATTATATGTAAACAATACCAACGAACAGCGGTATACCGGTGCCTTGAATTTTGATTATACAATCACTTCATTTCTAAAAGCCATAGTCAGCGGGTCAGGGTTTATGAGGTATGGTAATAATAATAATTTTACAAAAGCCTTTCAGGCAGGTAACGGGGGAGCGATGAATACAAACAGGCCATCATCATTCAGTAACTATAAGGATATACAATACACTTATAATGGCTTTTTACAGTTTAATAAAGACTTTCAAGGACATAATGTTACCCTAATGGCTGGAGGCGAATTTAATGAAATCAGACGTTATGTTTTCTCTGGTAATGGACAGGGAGCACCTACTGATGTGATACCTTGGGTAGTTGCAGCACAAACCCCCACAGTAGTAAACGGAGTATTAACTTATGCAGGCCGGGCTTCTTCCAACTTCAGTCAATGGGAAAGGATTGCTTCAGCAATTGGTCGTGTTAACTATTCTTTTAAGGAAAGATATTTCATGAATGCGGTAGCGAGGTATGACGGGTCATCCAGGTTGGATAAATCTAATTTTTATGGATTTTTCCCGGGTATTTCAGCTGGCTGGAATATTCATAATGAAGATTTTTTCAGAAACAGTAATCTAATTGATTATTTGAGCACACTAAAACCACGCATTAGTTATGGTATAAATGGAAACTTGCAGAATTTTGGTAATGATTTCTTCCCCACAGCCCAGGTTTATGATAACGCAGGCGTGTACAATGGTTTAGGCGGTACTTACGCGTCAGGATATATTAATCCTAATTTGAGATGGGAAAGAACCAACTCGCTTAACTTTGGTGCAGACGTTGGATTTTTCAGAAATCGGGTAACCATTATTGCAGATTATTTTATTAGAAATGTATTTGATAAGTTGGCCAATTTACCAATTTCGGCACAAACTGGTTTCACAAGCTACTCAACAAATTTGTCTCAATTACAAAACAGAGGTTTTGAACTGGCCTTTACAGCTAAAGCAATTGCACCTAAAAGTATAGATGCATTTAGTTTAGATTTAGGGGGTAGTTTTTATACTGTAAAAAGTTACGCCATAAAACTTCCATTCAATGGTTTGCCAGGAAACAGGCAAGGTACTTTTGAAGTTTGGGACCCTAAAAACCCTGGAAAAACTATGCAGGTTAACGGATTGATAGAGGGTCAGAGGATTGGCAGCGATGAGGTGTGGGCGCCTAAATGGGCTGGTATTTATACTACCCAGGCACAATTGGACGCGGATGCAAATGTGGTAAACACCTTCTTGCCCTACACAACGGGCACTGCAAAAAGATACAAACAGTTGGGAGATGCACAATGGTATCAGGTAAATAAAAATGATACTATTGATTCCAAGCAATTTGTGCTTGTAGGCCGTACAACTCCAAAAGGCATGGGTAATTTCTACTTCAACGCCGGGTATAAAGGTGTAAGGCTCTATACTTCTATTGACTATGCTTACGGATTTGTTATTTTAAATAATGAAAAACTCAGAGGTCTCAATCAGGTTCAGGGTTCCCAAAATGGTACAAAGGATATTTTGAACACCTGGACGCCTTCTAACCCGAACGCCCCCCTTCCTTCTTACTATTGGGCAAACCAGGGAAGAAACTACGCAACAGATGCTTCGGGCAATAACCCTCCTGCAAATATGTGGGAAAAAGGAGATTACGCAATGTTAAGAGAGATTACGCTGAGCTACGACTTAAGCCGCAATATATTGAGCAATTTACTGAAGAATAAGATTAAAGGAATAAGTGTTTATTTAACCGGCTCCAACCTGTTGTATATTACAAAGTACAGCGGAACTTTTCCCGAGGTAGGTGGTTTTGATAATGGGCGCTACCCATTGCCAAGAAGAGTAACTTTTGGCGCTCAAATTACCCTATAAATATTTAATCTGTAATAATTAAACTTTAATAAAATGAAATATAATAAATTTTTATACGTCTTTTTGTTTGGGATATTTTCAGCTTCTATGCTCATATCCTGTAAAAAAAGCTTGGAGGAAGTGGTACCGCAAGATGTAATTAGCAAGCAATTAGCTTTGACGGATCCCAGCGCTACCCAAACTGTATACATTGGCGCATATGCGCGCTTGCGCGCTTACCAAAGCACTTTATTTAACCTGGGTGAAATGCGTTCTGATATTTGGGCCGATGGACGCTTTATAGAATCAGCTGATGGTTTAAGTGCTCAATTATATACGCATAATATTAGCGCCACTAACGTCCCTTATGGAAATTGGGCTGGTTTTTACAACTTCATATACCAATTGAATAATTTGATTGATATTCTGCCCAAAAGTCCTGTTGATCAGGCTACATCCACTAAATGGTCTGCAGAAATATACGGCATGAGAGCATATGTGTATTATGTAATGCTGCGAACCTGGGGCGGCGTTCCGCTTAGTACCGAACCTGTAATAACAATTAATAATGCAGCAGAAACTTACAAAGCGCGTACATCACCTGATTCTGTATTGGCTCAGATAAAAAGCGATATCGAAAAATCGTTACAACTATTTGGATCTTCCAATATAATCCCCTCTGGCAACCGGGTATTTTGGAACAGACTGGCAACGCTTACCCTAAAGGGCGATGTGTACATTTGGTCGGGCACGCACATGGGTGGTGGTAATGCCGATTTCTCTACGGCATTAGCAGCATTGCAGGAAATAAAAAATCTGGAAGGGAATACTCTTCGCCTGCAGCCGAATTATGCTGATATATTTGATCCTTTAAAAAAGGCTAATAATCCCGAAATAATATTTGCTTTGAATTATGAGTTGGGGCAAGCTACACAAGGTACATATGGTATATTTACTATTAATGGTGTGCAGTCATCTTCTTACTCGTTTGCCCAGGCGCCTACACCAACCGTGCAAACAGTATATCCTTATGTGAACGGAGCAAACCGTGTCGGAATGTCGCTGGAAATGGTTACAAAACTTACAACTGGCCCTGCTGATCAAAGAATCAGCAATTCTTTTAAACCCATTTACTCTACCACCGCGCCTCATGATTTTCGTGGTGTTTTTCTGCATAAGTGGGTAGGTTCCGTAGCAGGTGCCAGCCAGGTCTATAATAACGATTTTCCTATATACAGATACGCTGATGTGTTGTTGTTAATTGCCGAGGCGAAAACAAAATTAGGTCAGGATCCATCAGCAGAAATAAACCAAATTCGCCAAAGAGCCTATGGTGCTGCTGCGCCTGTGTTTACAAGCGGTTCAATTACTAACAACATGAATGCTATATTAGAAGAATACCTTAGGGAATTTATTGGTGAAGGCAGGCGCTGGTGGGCATTGAGAAGAGCCGGAGATAGTTATGTATACGCTAATATCAGATCCGCTTATTTATCGCCAACTTCAACTGCCAAATTGTTATTACCTATTTCGGTAGGCATGCTTAATAACGACCCGCTTTTGAAACAAACACCTGGATATTAAATATTTATTGATAACAATATTGCCGGATGTAATTTAATTTGTTTTCGGCTTTAATATAAATTTTTTTAAACATGAAATTTCCTAAACTTACGGGCCACACAGCAGCTCCTTTTACACACATGTATGATGATGGCAGTCTTAACCCTGTCAGTCATACCCGAATATTATCAATTTTAAAGAATAACCAAGTGATTGGCTCCATCTGATGGGAATGTTACATCAATTTGTCATGTTATCCTTACTATTTCTAATTGGTTTCTTCGCATCGGCGAAGGAGCCGGTTAAAGTAGCCAGCATCGGCAATTCAGTAACATATGGGTATGGCCTTTCAGATCCCGGTGAGCAATCTTATCCGGCTGTGCTGCAAAAAAAATTAGGAAAAGATTACAGGGTTGAAAATTTCGGGCACAGCGGCGCAACTTTACTGCGCCGCGGCCACAACCCCTATTATAAAACAAAAGCCTTTGTTAGCGCATTGCAGTTCAAACCCGATATTGCCGTAATACATCTGGGCCTCAATGATACAGACCCGAGGAATTTTCCTAACTTTCGCGATGAATTGATACCAGATTATAATTGGCTGATTGATACTTTGAAAAGAGCCAATCCGCAGGTTAAAATATTTGTCTGCAAATTAACACCCATTTTTACCGGGCATCCGCGTTTTGCTTCGAGCACGTTTGACTGGTACCACGAAGTGCAAGATAGAATTGGTCAGGTGGCAGTGATCAACAAAGCTGCTGTAATAGACTTTTATAAGGCCCTGCAAAATCGGCCGGATCTTTTTACAGACGCACCAACGCTACATCCCAATGCAGCAGGTACTGAAAAAATTGCTGAGATCGTTTACAAACACATCACTGGTAATTTTGGGGGCTTACAGTTACCCGGCATCTTTGCCGACAATATGGTTTTGCAACGTGATAAGCCGTTGGTTTTTTGGGGAACGGCGAATGCAAATACAACTGTTGCCGTTGCTTTTGGTAAACTGCAAAAAAGCATTCGTGCCAATAGTGATGGAACATGGCAACTCACATTTCCGGCCATGAAAGCCACCAGTGCAGCGCAAACCATCAGTTTTACAAATGACGGGCATCAGGTTGGTTTAAAAAATATTCTAGTGGGTGATGTG
>JAFAFV010000171.1 GCA_023423285.1 Bacteroidota bacterium | reverse complement strand
TCACCAAACAAAAGCCTACACACATGGCTATTTGCTTTGACACGCACGACCCTACCGAACGCCATACCGACTATGCCGATTATAAAGCCAACCGGCAGGAAACCCCTGAAGATATTATAATGGCCGTGCCCGATATCAAACGTATTATAGCAGGCTTTAATGTGCCTGTAATAGAAGCGCCTGGCTTTGAAGCGGATGATGTGATTGGAACGCTGAGCAAAAAAGCAGAGGCCGAAGGATATGAGGTTTTTATGGTTACATCAGACAAAGACTACGGCCAACTGGTGAGCGATAAAATAAAAATTTATAAACCCGGCTACCAGGGCGGCGACGTGGAAATACTAGGCCCCGAAGAGGTGTGTGCCAAATGGAACATTAAAGATGTAAGCCAGGTGATTGATGTGCTGGGCCTGATGGGCGATGCAGTTGATAACATACCAGGTATTGCCGGCGTAGGAGAAAAAACGGCTGCTAAACTTTTGGCTGAATACGGCACGCTGGAAAACGTGGTAGAAAATGCCGAAAATATAAAAGGCGCTTTGGGCAAAAAAGTTCAGGAAGGAAAAGAACTGGCCATTCTTTCTAAAAAGCTGGCCACTATCATTACTAATGCACCTGTTGAATTTCATGAAGAATCATTTTGCCTGGGCGAATGGAATAAAGAAGCCCTGAAAGAAATTTTTGCTGAACTGGAATTTAAAACGCTTGGCAAAAGATTGCTGGGAGAAGTTATTGCAACGGGCACTAACAGCAATCAGCCCAACAAATCTTCTGCTGGCAATGGTGTGCAGATAGATCTTTTTGGAAATGTAATTGGCGGCGATGACACGAGTGAAGAAGTGGAAACAACTGAGCCTTCCTTTACTACTTTAAAAAAAATAGCCGATGTGCCGCATGATTATACCGCCGTGGTAGGAGAAGAAGCGATTGCCAGCCTGCTGCAGCAACTTTCGCCCATTGAACAAATTAGTTTTGACACAGAAACTACCTGCATTGATGCCAACCTTGCAGAACTTGTAGGATTGAGTTTTTGCATAAGCCCGGGCAAAGCCTGGTATGTGCCCTGCCCTACTAACCGCGCAGATACTGACAGCATTTTAGCGCTTTTTAAACCCTTGTTTAATGACGAAAGCAAAACATGGATTGGCCAAAACTTGAAATACGACCTGTTGGTACTGAAGTGGTATGGCATAGAACTGAAGGGAAAACTGTTTGACACAATGTTGGCACATTATGTTATTGATCCGGAGGGTAAGAGAAGCATGGACGATTTGAGCGCTAAATATTTAGGCTATGAACCCATCCCCATTGATGAACTGATTGGCAAAAAAGGAAAGAACCAGGGCACCATGCGCGATGTGGAACTGGACAAAATAACCGACTACGCAGCTGAAGACGCGGATATAACTCTACAGTTAAAAAATATTTTTGAGCCACTGCTGCCACAAAAAGAAGTGGTAAAAGTTTTTACCGAAGTGGAGAACCCGCTGGTAAGGGTATTGACAGATATGGAATTTGAGGGCGTGAAAATTGATGAAGCCTTCTTAATGAGCTATTCAAAAGAACTGGAAAAAGATGCCGCCGAAGCTGAAAAGCGCGTGTTTGATATTGCCGGTGTCCGCTTCAACCTGGCATCGCCCAAACAATTAGGCGAAGTACTTTTTGACAAACTGAAATTAGACCCATCAGCTAAAAAAACAAAAACAGGGCAATATAAAACCGGCGAAGATGTGCTGCTGAAACTGGAAGCCCAGGGGCACGAGATCGCAAAAGAGATCATCAGCTTTCGCGAATTAACCAAACTGAAAAATACGTATGTGGATGCCTTGCCACAACTGATCAACCCCAAAACGGGGCGCGTGCATACCACATATGGCCAGGCCGTTGCTGTAACGGGAAGGCTGGCCAGCAACAATCCTAACCTGCAAAACATACCGGTGCGCACAGAGCGCGGTAAGGAAATAAGGAAGGCTTTTATTCCGCGAGATGCAGGCCACGTGCTGCTTTCGGCAGATTACTCACAAATTGAACTGCGCATTGTAGCTGCCATCAGCGGCGATGAAAACATGTGCAACGCTTTTAAATCAGGCGCCGATATTCATACTGCCACGGCTTCAAAAGTATTTGCCGTGGATGTGGCCGATGTAACCAAAGAAATGCGCTATAAAAGCAAGAGTGTGAACTTCGGCATCATTTACGGGCAGGGCGCATTTGGCCTGGCAGATAACCTGGGCATTTCAAGAACTGAAGCCCGCGGCATTATTGACAGCTATAAAAAAGAATTTTCGGGTATTCAAAAATACATGGATGAAATGATCAACTTTGCCCGCGAGCATGGTTATGTGCAAACGCTGATGGGCCGCAAGCGCTGGCTGAAAGACATTAACAGCAGCAACTTTACCGTGCGCGGTTTTGCTGAACGCAATGCCATCAATTCACCCATACAGGGCACCGCGGCCGATATGATAAAACTTGCTATGCAAAAAGTGCATGCCGCCATGAAAAAAGAAGGCATGAAAAGTAAAATGATACTACAGGTGCATGATGAACTGATTTTTGATGCGTTAAAAGAAGAAGTGCATGAATTAAAACCACTGATACTTGAAAACATGGAAACAGCCATGATACTGCCTTGTGGCGTTCCTGTTGTAGCAGAATGCGGCGAAGGAGAGAACTGGCTGGAAGCACATTAAATTTGGAGATTTTTCATCTGTTGCGTTAAATAGTAAAACTGCGTCTTAAAAGAAAAATGTAATATGAAATTCAAGACGGTCATTCTGCTTCTGCTTTCAGTAATATTTCTAATCTCATGCAAAAAGTATGAAAACGGGTATCAAAAAACTATTTCGATAGAACTGGTTACTGAGGGCACAATCCATATACAAAATCCTGTTTTTACTGCCACATTATATGGTGTTGATCCAATAGTTCAGGATGTGCCCGCAACGAAAATTGTAAGCAAATCGTTTAGCAAAAACTCATTGCCGACAACTATTAAAATGGAAGTCCCACGCAATGCCGATCAAATGATCGAGTTTAAAAATGATGATACAAAAAAAGCCTATTACTTAAATATCAACTGGGATGCAAATAACAACGGACAATATGATAAAGGAGATATTGTGATTGACTTTAATAGATCTTTCCCTGACATAGACCTCACAAAAAGCCATCAGAAAATATATTTACGCCACTGGGAGTAAAGTTAATATCTCAATAAACAAAATCTTTAACTCCAAAGTATTTTCTATTTAAAATCGTAAAAAACATGAAACCATTGATGATTATTCTGGCGTTATTTTTTGCAGTCGCATGCAAAAGATCAGGTCAGTCAGTCATTATAACTGATAAGGGCAACTGTGAAAACGCCATCTCCATAAATGCTCATAAATTTTCACAACCATCGCCCAGCGCTTTTCAAATTACTAAGGCTGCTATCAATGGTGATTGCCTTGAAATCAGTATTTCAGCAGGCGGCTGCAACGGCAGTACCTGGCAGGCAGCATTCGTCACCAACGGTGCCGTTGCAGAATCTTTCCCGCCGCAGATGTATTTTAAAGTTTTGCTGACCAATAATGAAATGTGCTACGCTATGCCGGTAAGAAAATTCTCTTATAATCTAAAACCGTTGAGAATAAGTGGGATGCAGCAGGTAGTGTTGAATGTGCAAGGTTGGAATGGGCAGTTGATATATCAATATTAATATTGAACCTTTGCATTTATTCGTTTAGGCCTCGCACCATTTTTAAAAACTCTTCTTCTGAAATTATTTTTACCGTATTTAGTTTTTTTGCTTTCTCAAGTTTGCTGCCTGCATCCGCACCTACAACAAGGTAATTCAGTTTAGCACTTACACCGCTTACAATTTTACCGCCCTTCGCTTCTGCCAGTTCTTCAGCTTCGCTGCGTTTAAGGGTGGGTAAAGTTCCTGTAAATAAAAAAGTTTGCCCGGCCAGGCTGCCGCCGTCTGAAAGTTCTTTATTGCGGTTTTGCATTTCAACGCCAAGCGCTTCCAGTTCTTTCAGCATTTCAATATTAGATTTGTTACTGAAAAAATGTACAATGCTGCCTGCCACCTTAGGGCCAATATCTTCCAGTTGTTGCAATTGCTCCTGTGTAAAGTCTTTCAGTTCAAAAAGATGGCCTATCTTCTGTGCCAGCACTTTTGCGGTGGTTTCGCCCACAAAGCGTATGCCCAACCCAAATATTAAGCGGTGCAGCGGTTGTTGTTTGCTTTGTTCAATAGCTTGCATCAGGTTATCAATAGATCTTTTGCCAAAGCCTTCCAGTGTTCCGATCTTTTCAAAATCAAGTTTATAAATACCCGGAATATCATGTAGCCATCCCAGATCATAAAACTTGCGTATGTTGGCTTCGCCAAATCCGCGGATGTCCATGGCATCTTTACTTACAAAATGCATCATGCGTTCCACCACCTGGGCCTCGCATTCAATATTGATGCAGCGCCACGCGGCTTCACCATCTTCTTTAAAAAGCTTATTGTTGCAAACAGGGCATGTAGTGGGAAATTTAATTGCCTTCTCTACTCCGGTTCTTAACTCGGCCTGGGATTTTACAATGTAAGGGATTACATCTCCTGCACGCTCTACCAAAACCGTATCGCCAATTTTTAAATCTTTCTCTTTAATTATGTCTTCATTAAACAACGAAACGGAACTTACTGTAACACCGCCAATAAACACAGGCTCTATTTTAGCAACGGGCGTTACAGAGCCTGTGCGCCCCACCTGAAACTCTACATTCAGCAGTTTACTGGTTCCCTGCCTTGCCTTGAATTTGTATGCAATGGCCCAGCGCGGATGATGGCTTGTCATGCCCAGTTGATCCTGCAGGGCGATATCATTTACTTTTATTACCATGCCATCTATTTCGTAAGGCAGGTCATCGCGCTTATCTTCAAACTCGTTACAGTAATCAATCACACCGTCAATACTTTTAAAAACGCGTTTTTCTTTTTGCGGGCTGCGAAAACCCAGGTTCCACAGCAACTTCAGCGATGCATCGTGCGTTTTCAATTCATGGGGTAATTTTTTGCCGGGCAGCAGCGTGTAATCGCTGATGTGATATACAAAGGCTTCCAGGTTTCTTCTTCGAACTTCAGCAGCGTCTTTTATACGAAGCGTTCCGGCAGCCGCATTGCGTGGATTGGCCAATGGAGCCAAACCTTTATCTACCAGTTCTTCGTTATAGATTTTAAAATTATTCTTATTAATCAGTACTTCACCGCGTATCTCAACTTGTTGTATACCGTATTCGCTAAAAGCGGCGGAAAGCGGCACCGTTCTGATCTGCCTTACATTACTTGTAATGTCATCTCCCGCCACACCATTGCCCCGCGTGGCGCCCCTAACTAAAAGATCGTTTTCATAGATCAATGAAATGCTGCCGCCATCAAATTTTGGTTCCACACAGTATTCAATCTGTTGCAGCCCGGCAGCCTGCCGCGCTTTGCGGTCAAAGTCTTTCAGATCGGCGCTGTTGTAAGAGTTGTCCAGCGAAAGCATGGGTACCAGGTGCTGCACGGTTACAAAATTTCCTGTGATGTTTTTGCCCACGCGTTGCGTAGGAGAATTTTTTGTTATCCAATCCGGATTTGCTTTTTCTGTTCTCTCAAGCAATTTGAAAAGCTGGTCGTACTCAGCATCGGCAATAAGCGGGTCGCTCTGAATATAATAACGGTACTCATGAAAACGGAGCGCTTTTCTTAAAGTTTCCGTATCGTCGGGCGTAGGCATTACATCCTGCCTGGATTTTAATAACTCCTGTGAGAGTTGTTGCAATGCGACGCTTTGCTCTTTTGTATACATGTGCCGTAAAAATATTGGCACTAAATATAGAACAATCTTTTAAATACAGGTGGGTTAGCGTGTTCCAAAAGTATCAAGGTTGCTTAGCTGCTGTATTTAAAAAAGCGCCTCAAATTTGAAGCGCTTTTAAACTGTTAATTAGTGCTGATTGATTTTGCCTGATTGATTATCTCCTTGGGCAATGCCCTTGTTTGCAAATCTTTCAGTTCGTGGGTAAAACTTTTTTGCAACCCTTTTTGACCAATGGAACGTATGGCCACTTTTACCACGCCATGGTCTCCATCTTTTAAAGATTTACTTAAAATAGCTTTTGCCGTGCCGGCGTCCTGCATATTGGCACCGTATGCCGCGGCTATGCGAACTGTGGTAAACTTGTTAGCCGCTGCGTTTTGCAATATTTCTTTGGTTGCGGGCGCGCTAATATAACCTGCAAGATAAGCTGCTTTTGTTGCCAGCATTTCGTCGCTGCCATTGATCAGTTCATTTAAAAAAGGTAAAGCCCTGGCACCAAATTTTGCGGCCGCCGCGGGATAGTCTAATTCATCCTGCCTTAAAAAAGAAAGAATTTCTTCTTTAAAATTATAGTCGGATGTACTTGTAGCTTTTGCCATGTTGTATGTTTTAATGTATTAATTAAAGTGCTGTGGAAAGTGCGCTGTTGCTCATTGTAGTTACTTCGGTACCGGCCAGGTCTGGCGGAGGATTGGTGATGTTAAACGTTCCGTTGCCGGTCATCAGCCTGTTGTTGTCATTTACATGCCTTAGGCCCAGCACATGTCCCAGTTCATGACCCAACGTCCAGCGTGATGCCGAACGTACCACAACAGCGCCTGGCCTTCCGCTGGGATGTGCTGCACAGCCGTTATACGCCGGCACGGTACTTCTTACATAATATACAACCATATCATTGGCGCCTACCCAATTACGATTTCCAAACAGCGTGTTTTGTTCTGCAGTGGTAGTGCCCATGGTGCAGCCGCCTACATCTACATCTTCAAGAGCAGGTAAATTTAAGTTTTCTGTGCTTGCCCAATCCACCCTGATGCCTGCTGAAGCATATACATCCTGCATGGCAGCAAACTGTTCATTCATTGTAAAACTCGTAGGTGTAACAAGGCATTTTACATGCACATTCACGCGCTCGCGCAAAACTCTTACACCCTGCGTTGGGCTCCAGTAAATGCTGCCGCGCTGAAAATGTGATATTCTTCCGGCACCGCCAAACACAACCAGTTCGTTAGATATGGGGTAACCCAAAAAACTTTTTTCCCAACCCAATGAAGCCCAATGTTGCTTGATAAGACCATGCACTTCCCATGCTCCGGTAGTGGGATGCCAGTAAATGCTGCCTCCCTGAAAATGATTGTACCTGCCTGCGCCATCAGGTGTAGTTGTTTCATTTGTGAGCGGGTAGCCCAGGAAACTTCTCTCCCAGCCTAATGATGACCAACGAGCTCTTATTGATCCATGCACTTCCCACGCACCGGTGGATGGGTGCCAGTAAATGCTGCCTCCCTGAAAATGATTGTATCTGCCCGTGCCATCAGGTGTAACCGTTTCATCGGTTGTTGGATAGCCTAAAAAACTTCTTTCCCAACCCAACGATGCCCACCGGGCCCTGATGAGGCCGTGCACTTCATGCGCACCAGTATTAGGATGGTAATAAATACTACCCCCAACAAAATGTTGATAGGATCCTATACCATCTGGGCATTTTGTGATGCTTGTTGTTGAGGTTCCTAAGAATCCTGAGCTGCCGCCTAATGCCCAGTATTTTAGAAGAATGGGGTGTAGTTTGGCAAGTTCAAGCTTTGAAAAGTCTGGTTTTAAAACCAAATGAGGATTGTCTGTTACAGGTTTTTTCTTTGCAACCTTTTTTGCTGGTTTTACAAGTGTTTTTGCCATAGCTTTATTTTTATTAATGAATGTGATGCAGAAGGCCTGTATTTTCAAATTTTGATTGCTTTTAAGGAGAAGCAGAGTCACGACACGTTAACAGGGCAATTTTTGAATGCAATGCAATAATAAATCATTGCAAAAGCGATAGCAATACCTAATTGAAGCGATGAAACACCACGAAAAGCAGCGGCAAACAAAGACTTCCTGCAAATAACAACAGGAAAAAAGTACACAAAAAAAGCGCCTCAAAATTTGAAGCGCTTCAATTATATCAGGCTTTTAACCTATGTATTGTTATCCTAAAGCCACCCTTGTAAATTGGGTCACTTTTACATCACCGTTTTCTTTCAGGTATTCGGCTACAGATTTGCCACCGTCTTTTACGTAGGCCTGAGCGGTTAAAGTTTGTTCTTTAAAGAATGCCCCCAGTTTACCTTCAGCAATTTTAGAAAGCATTTCTTCGGGTTTGCCAGCCATCTTTGGATCTTCTTTCATCATCTCCATGATTAAAGATTTTTCGCGGCTTACGATATCAGCTGGTACACTGTCAGCATCAACTGCCACAGGGCTTAGAGCGGCCACCTGCATGGCAATATTCTTACCCACTTCTTCTGATTCTTTATCCATACCTACCAATACGCCAATCCTGTTTGCACCGTGAATATAAGAAGCTACGTATGGAGCATCCACTCTTTCAAACTTGGTCAGGTCTATTTTTTCACCGATAGAAGCCAGTTTATCATTGATGAGATCGCTTACTTTAGCGCCATTCACTTCTGCCTCTTTCAGTTCCTCAATAGTTTTTACATTGCTGCTTATAGCGGCGTCGGCAATGCCTTGTACAAAGTCTACAAAATCCTGATTTTTAGACACGAAGTCTGTTTCGCAGCTTACGCATACTACAATACCTGTTTTATGATCGGGTGAGGTTTGAGCAATTACAACGCCTTCTTTCGCTTCGCGGTCGCTGCGTTTTGCAGCTACCTTCTGGCCCTGCTTGCGCAACCAGTCAATGGCGGCTTCAAAATCTCCGTTGGTTTCTGTTAATGCCTTTCGGCAATCCATCATTCCCGCACCTGTTGCCTGGCGCAGTTTATTAATATCCTGTGCTGTTATAGTAGCCATTATTGTAAATTTAAAAGTTAGTTTATATTGTTACAAGTTGCCGGTTACAAGTTATAAGTAACCCGAAACCGAAACTTAATTTCTCCTGGGCGCTCCGCTTCTGTTACCACCACCTGTAGGAGTCCTGCGGCGCTGTCCACCACCACCAGGTCCTGATGCACCACGGTTTCTTCCGCCACGTCCTGCTTCAGCTTCAGCTTCTGCCTGTATTTTTGCTGCCTGCTTTTCTTTTTCGTCTGCAAAGTTGTCTTCTACCTCTTCATCTTTAGCAGCCTGTCTTTCTGCAAGGCCTTCAGCTATAGCAGCGGTGATGTAGTTCACCACAATGGCAATAGATTTAGTAGCATCGTCATTTGCCGGAATAGCAAAGTCTACTTTATTCGGATCGCAATTGGTATCCACCACGCCAAAGGTGGAAATATTAAGGCGTTTTGCTTCAGCCAGCGCGATGTGTTCATGACCAATATCTACAATAAACAAAGCCGCGGGTACACGGCCCAGTTGAGCGATACCGCCCAACACTTTCTCCATTTTTTCTTTGTCGCGGGTTAAAGTAAGTCGCTCTTTCTTAGTTATGCTGTCGAAAGAACCATCATTCAGCATTTTATCAATGCTCTGCATTTTCTTTACCGATTTACGAACGGTATTGAAGTTGGTAAGCATACCACCCAGCCAGCGCTCGGTTACATAGGGCATACCCACTTTTTGTGCAGATTCTGTAACGATGTCTTTTGCCTGCTTTTTAGTGCCAACAAAAAGAATCTTTTTACCGCTGCGGGCAATTTGCTTCATCACGGCGGCAGTTTCCTGCATGCATTCCACAGTTTTATTCAGGTCTATAATGTGGATGCCTTTTTTTTCAGCAAAAATATAAGGCAGCATTTTGGGGTTCCATTTCTTTTTCAGGTGGCCAAAGTGTACGCCTGCCTCCAAAAGCTGCTGTTGTAATGATGTATTGTTATTTTCCATTTGTATAATTTGAAAAGTATTTTTAAACGTTCATCGTGCATGGTCAATCGTTCATAGCTATAATCAGCCATGAACCAAAGGCCATTACCTTTTAGAGAACTGGTAGCTCTTTCTTGCTTTCTTTTTACCAAATTTCTTACGCTCTACCACACGCGGATCTCTTTTCAATAAACCTGCGGCTTTTAAAGCAGGGCGGAATTCGGGGTTAATATCCAGTAAAGCGCGGGAAATACCCAGCATGGTGGCTTCGGCCTGGCCTTTTACACCGCCGCCGGTTGCATTTACTTTAATATCAAATTTATCAGCAGCTTCAATAGCTTTTAAGGGGCGTTCTACCTGGTTTTGCAAATACACCAGGGAAAAATATTGTTTGTAGTCTTTGTCGTTAATGGTAACGGCGCCTGTACCTTTTGAAATAAAGACGCGGGTAACTGCCTCTTTACGACGTCCTACTGCATTTTTTTGTTTTTCCATTATTTTTTATGCTTTAGGCTTTAGGCTTTAGGCAATAAGCATCAACTTATAGCTTGGGGCCCAAGGCATTTTTTAAAATTTTAGTTCTTTAGGTTGTTGTGCAGTGTGCGGGTGCGTATCGCCGGCATATACAAATAATTTTTTGTACATCTTGCGGCCCAGCCTGTTTTTGGGCAGCATACCTTTTACGGCGCGCTCAATAATTACTTCGGGGCGGCGTTTGATCAGATCAGCAGCCAGTTCTTCCTTACGGCCACCGGGGTAACCGGTATAGTGGTCGTAAACTTTCTGATCTATCTTGTTACCCGACAGTTTAACTTTTTCGCAGTTGATCACGATGATGTAATCGCCGGTATCAACATGCGGCGTGTAAGAAGCTTTGTGCTTACCACGTAACATGGCAGCAATTCTTGCGCACATGCGGCCTACGGTTTGATTAGTACCATCTACAACGTACCAATTACGCTGCACGGTAGCCTCGTTCGCATGCTTTGTAGTGAAATGTTGTTTGCTCATTTTAAATTTTTCTTTGTTTAATAATTCACCGGGCTATCCCCCGGTACCTCCCTCCGATAGCTATCGGGATTTTTAGGAGTGCAAAAGTAGACTTCTCACCTATAATAAACAACAAAGTTACCCGGTTATTTTTAGGAGAGCTTTGTAATAAGTTGATTTTCAGTAAAAAATTTGATACGCTTAAATTATGATCAAAAAAATCAAGTTCCCAAATCATATGAATAAAGGCGGTCCCGGATAATCCGCACCGCCATTTTCTTAACATGTAACCTCTACCTTTAATAAGTTATTGTATCTGATAGGTATATTTTTTAGGAACACTCATGTCCAGCAAAATTGTTTTACTACCAGCAGTGATTGCTATATTATCTTTATTATAGTCTAATAAAGTTGGATTTGCAGGGTCTTTGCCCATGTTAAGGTCCCAACTGTTATTAGCTCTGAATTTAAATTCTCCTGCTGTAAAGGTTGCGGTTGCTTTCCACTTTCCAAACTTACCCAGGGTCACATCGTAAGTCATATTGGTAGAATTATCCCAACCGCCGGGAGTAGCACCTCCTATTAGTCCCCAATTGGTTTCAAATACCGTCCAGGTTTTGTCGTTCAAGTTCACTTTTACCAGGTAATATTTACCGGTTGCAGGCCACATCAGGTTATCGCCGCCCGTGAGGCGACCACCATCATACTGTTTTTCGTTAACAGTTATCTTCTCACCAGAGGTGCCGCCATAATCTCCAAACGACCAATCGGGACCTTTTACAAATTTAAAGCCTGTACCCACGCCAGCCGGAATCCAGATATAACCTTCGTAATTCACACCATCAGTAGAAGCAAGTGTTGGAGCAGTTGCAGGATCCCATCCCCAGGTGTTGCCTGCCGGAAGGTATTTTTTATACGGCTCAGCACTTTGAAAATCTCCTGCTACATACATGTACAGCGTCATTTCTACCGGGCTTATTTGTAAAGCCTGCGTATTGGAGTAAGAAACCTGGTTAGTTCCATTTACTGTGGCTTTTATGCGTACATCTACTGATCCAGTAGTATTTAAAGCAATTTGAGAATTAGCCGCCATTTGATACAACTCCATGCCCGTAAAAGATTTTTGCAGCGAGTCTGCACCAACATTAATGGTTGTGGGATTTGCAAAGCCGGTACCAGTTCTGGCGTACTGAATGGCATAGCTAACTGTAGAACTGCCATAATCTGGCGCCGCCCATGATAGTTTGGTAAGAATGTGATCTTTTGTTTGCGGTGTAGGTTGGAACGGCCCTATAGCGCTGGCGGTAACTGTAAAAGGTACTGCATAAGCAGTGGCCTTTAAGGTTTGCACCGGCGAAATCTTCATATCATTATTGTTGGCGTAGGAGGCTTTCAGCCTTACGTCCAAATCGGTTGCAGCGCCATATTGCGCTCCCCATGCAATGAGGGCATTGTTCAACTGAGCGCCTGTTGCGGCCACACTTCCGTTAATACCCCCCACTTTTGTAAGCACCAGCGGGTTTGCAAAATTGGTACCCTTTGGCGCGATTTCAATTACGTATTTATAGTTGGCTGTATCAGTAGCAAACTGTGGATTGCCCCAGCTGAACGATACAACCCCTTGCCCTGCGCTGGCGGCTGATAAAGCAACCGTATTGGCTGACATGGTCATATCTGTTCCCGTGCCGGTTTCGTAATAGGGAAGGGGATCCATTTCTTTCTGGCAGGAAAAGAGGCCAGCCATTATTAGCAAAACAGATAAATAATTAAAAATATTTTTCATTACTATAAAATTTATAAATGCACTATTGAGGGATTAAAGTGTACCTGCCTGTTTGGAAGTTGATTTGAACCTTATACCTTCCTGCAGATGGGCCAGGGAATTGTGGATCAGCATCTCTTTTTTCAAAAGAACCTGACAACGCTGCACTTGCTGAACCATCAAGCGCATGGTATTGCGTGCCCCACACACCCTGAGTTTGAATAAGCTTATAGCCACCACCACCTTTAAAATTAATAATAGCTTCATAGTGCATAATATCAACGCGGGTGAATTTTTGCGTAACATCATAAGGAGTGGGTAAAGGATTTGACCAGCCTGATTCTACTGCGTCTCCCAAAATCCAAAGATTACCATCTTCATAATTATTGGCTGCTGTACCAGGAGGTTCAACTGCGAAATCGAGATAAGGATTTACCCTAACAGTAACGGGATTTGATATTAGTAGCACACTGCCGTTTGATAATGTAGCCTTTACCCTCATATCTACCGCCTGCACCTCTCCAGCTTTAAATTCCATACGGGATAGAAAACCATTCAACTGCTGAGCAGTAAGCGTGATAGCAAGGTTGCTGGGGATTGACATTTCCTGCAATTTGGCTGATTGGAAATTTTTACCTGCCGTATCTATTTGCAATATATAATTTACATTTTGTGAGTTTACCCCTGTGTTGAACCTGTACTCAGGATTTGTCCACGAAAGGGTAATAGCATTGGCCTCTTTATTTTCTTTTTGCAGCACTATTGGACCTGTAGAAGATGCTGAAAGTTGAGGCGCCGTACCGCCTTTAAAAATCACCCTATTCTCTTCCTTTTTACAAGCAGTAAATGCTACCAAAATACTGCAGATGAGCAACAGGTTTAAAATATGTTTGTTCATAACATTTCAGTTTAATCGTATTATTAATTATAACCCGGGTTTTGAGTCAGGTTGCTGTTGGATGTAATGTTAGATGCAGGTATGGGGTATAGATTATACTTGCTGTCTACAGCGGTTCCGCTTGCCACACCACCCTTCCAGGGCCACAAATACGTGGCAGTTGTAAGTTGATTGTATCTTACCAGGTCAGTACGGCGATGTCCTTCCCAATACAATTCACGTGCTCTTTCGTCTAATATAAACTGCAACGTAAGGTCGCCCTGCTGAATAGGTGTAGCGCCTGCTCTTGTTCGAATGGCGTTAATGTATCCCAGCGCTGTGCCTGCATTACCACCTGTGCCGCCGCGTAAAACAGCTTCGGCATAAATCAGGTGCATTTCCGGCAGGCGAATGATGGGGAAATCAATATCAGCAAACTCCGAAACCGGATCGCTAACACTGCCGCCATCGGCTCTGATGTTTCTGTATTTATTTACGTGAAGACCATTGCTAAAATCGCTGATATCCGCAATTTCTGCCTGTGCCAGCGTAGCGTTGAAATGGCTGGTTTGAAACATGGCTCTTTTATCAGTATTTCCGGTCAAGTCGGGCCATTTTTCTGCAAATGCTTTTGTAGACCTGTAACCATACCAGCCACCGTTAGCGCCAAAGTCCAGGTTGTCTGCACCTGCCGGAGCATGAATTAAAAATGTTGTATTACCAAAAGATTTTGTGTTCAAACCATCGCAGGCTGCTACAAATATGAATTCGTTCCTGCTGGTGCGGTCGTTATCGGCCATAAACAATTGCCGGTAATTGGGATTGAGTGAGTAGCCCCCACCGATTACTTTGCTTGCATAAGTAATCGCGTCATTATATCGGGTTGTTCCGGTATAAACACCGGCATTCAAATACAACCTCGCTAACAAGGACCATGCAGCGCCCTGATCCACGCGCCCATACTCGGCGGTTTTAACGGCTGCCAGTTCTGTTTCAGCAATTTTTAGTTCGCTTTCAACGTAAGCAAAAAGATCAGTTCTCGAAATTTCTTTAGGAAGAAAATATCCCACTCCATCCTGCTCGGTAATGAAAGTAGATTTTCCAAACAGATCAAGCATTACCCAGTAATTAAAAGCACGTAAAAACCTGGCTTCTCCCCGGGTGTTCTTTACTTCCTGTGCGGCAGCACCGGAAATACCGTTTGTAGAGAGTGCATCGTCAGTAGCCTGTCTCAGGTATTCGTTGATCATGGTAATGTTCCAGATGGGTCTTGCATACGCTCCTTTAATAAAAGGATCGCCGGCAGACCAATCCAAATCATGAAAATCCCAGATAGTCTGGTCGTTCCAGGCAACTACTGCTTCATCGGTTGGCAACTCCTGCAAATTGAAAAAGCTGCGGATGAATGCCACCTGCGAGCCTTCGTCGAGACCGCCGCCAATATCCGGGCTGCCTGCGGGGCCACTGGCGCCTGTTAAGGAAAGTGTGGAATATAGTTTAGCCAATACAGATTTGTATCCTTCTACCGAGCTGTAAATTTGAGCGGATGACTTACCGTTTGTGGGAAAGATATCCAGCTTTTTAGCGCAAGATGCCAGTAAAGCAGATACCAAAACGATCAGCGAAAAAAATTTGATATTAAATTTCATTGTATGCGGATTTAAATATTTTAAAAATCAAGATTGGCACTAATTGAGTAAATCCTCGGCCTAGGGTAAATATTATTATCAATACCTTCTGCGCTGGCATTTTCAGGGTCGTATCCACTGTATTTTGTAAATACTGCAATGTTTTGAACGCTGGCATTTAAACGCAATGCCACACCCTGTGCAATTTTACCAACATTGTATCCCAGGTTAATGTTATCAAGCCTGAAAAAGCTTGCGTTTTCAATATAGTAATCAGACTGGAACCTGTTGTTGGCAAACATCGTTTGCAGATAGTTTACCCCGGCATTGCCAATATGAATTACGGGGTTCATTACATTTCTTAATACGCCTGAATTTGAGTTATAGTTATTGTACAAATAATTACCAGCCATTCCATGACCGGTGATACCCGCTGTTAATTTTTTATAAGTGATGCCGGTATACACACCAAAAAGATACTTTGGTGCGGCATGATGAAAGTAATACCTGTCAGCATCAGTTATGTTACCATCGCGGTTGATGTCTTCGTACAATCCTTCAATAGGTTTACCGGCTTCATCATACACTTGTTTCAATGGTAAAAAAGTATAAGGGGTTTGGCCTACTCCATGCACACTAATGTTATTTCCGGTGCCACCTGTAATTCTTCCCACTTCAATACCTTTATAATTAGGATTGGTATTCTGCCCGTACAAAGATGTGATGGTGGATGTATTGTATGTGAAGTTGCCCCCAAAATCCCAGCTAAAATCATCAGTACGTACAGGTACTGCATTGATTGAAAATTCTATACCCTTATTTTCAAGGCTACCAATATTTCTCAACTGCGTAATATCGAAGTTGGCACCGGGTGCAAT
>JAFAFV010000157.1 GCA_023423285.1 Bacteroidota bacterium | reverse complement strand
CAGGGTTCCATCCCTTTTGATGTTCCCGTAACAACAACCGCAGTTTGCCTGAACGGGAAGGTTTATCTGCCTTCCGGTGAAATAAAGGCAGGTGTAAGAACTCCGCAAATTTTGGAAGTTTCATATTGAAGCGCAGGGCAGCGTGTATCCGCTGATTAATTTTCAATTTCTTAATTAGATAAAACCGATAACATAAATCTTATGCAGGATGATTTTACACATGGTGCTTCCAATCAACCACCCAAAAGAAATATTTACCCCTGGGTAGTTGTAGGTTTATTATGGTTTGTGGCATTGCTTAACTATATGGACAGGCAAATGCTTTCTACCATGCGCGACAGTATGCAGATTGATATTGCCGAACTTCAAAGCGCTGAAGCATTTGGCTTTTTAATGGCCATCTTTCTGTACATCTATGGTTTTATGAGCCCCGTGGCGGGCAGCATTGCCGACCGCGTTAACCGCAAATGGCTCATTGTGGGCAGCTTATTTGTATGGAGCGCTGTAACCTACGGTATGGGTATGGCTACCACTTATAATCAGCTTTTATGGCTGCGCGCTTTTATGGGTATAAGCGAGGCCTTGTACATTCCTGCAGGCCTCGCCATGATTACAGATTATCATACAGGCAAAACACGCTCGCTCGCCGTTGGCATACATATGACGGGCCTTTACACCGGGCAGGCGTTGGGAGGCTTTGGAGCCACAGTGGCAGCAGCATATACCTGGCATACGGCATTCCACTGGTTTGGTATTATAGGTATTGTTTATGCTATTGTACTTATATTCTTCCTCAAAGAAAAAAGAACTGAGCCACAGCAGAAAATGCTCGCAAACAACCCCACGTCCAATAAAATTCCTTTAATGAAAGGGCTTTCTATGATCTTTTCCATGACGGCATTCTGGGTCATTCTTTTTTATTTTGCCGCCCCAAGCCTTCCGGGCTGGGCTACCAAAAACTGGTTGCCCACCTTGTTTTCCGATAGCCTAAACATTCCCATGTCAGAAGCAGGGCCTCTGTCCACCATCGCTATTGCGGCATCATCATTTGTCGGTGCGGTTTTTATCGGCGGTCCGCTATCAGACAGATGGGTGCAAAAAAATATTCGAGGCCGTGTATATACCGGCGCCATTGGCCTGGCTTTAACCATACCCTCACTCATTTTGTTAGGCTTTGGTAATACATTCCTAACTGTTGTCGGTGCTGCCATATTATTTGGTGTTGGCTTCGGTATTTTCGATGCCAACAACATGCCCATCCTGTGCCAGTTTGTTCCTTCAAAGCTTCGAGCCACGGCGTATGGATTTATGAACATGGTGGGCGTATTTGCCGGAGCCGCTGTAACGCAAGTGCTGGGCAGGTTTAAAGACGAAGGCAACTTCGGTTTCGGATTTGCAGCGCTGGCCGGTATTGTAGCGGTCGTATTGGTTTTGCAGCTTGTAGCGCTCAAGCCAAAAGTTCAAAATATGGAATAGCAATTATTATTTTATCAACTTCAGAATAAATCAGCTTATGTTGCGTCGCACACTTGTACTTTCAGTAATACTGCTCAGCAGTTTGTTTTCAACTTTTGTAATAGCTCAGGAAAATGTTCCTGTGTTTGTATCCGGACAGGAAGGCCATAAAAGTTACCGTATCCCTGCCATCATTAGTTTGCCCAACGGCAATTTGCTGGCCTTTGCAGAAGGTCGCGTACACAATGCCGGAGATTTTGGTGATGTAAATATTGTGCTTAAGATCAGCACAGACAAAGGCCGCACATGGGGTACGTTAAAAACAATTGTAGACTGGGACAAACTGCAGGCCGGAAACCCGGCACCTGTTGTAGATATGCAGGATCCCGCTTATCCGCAGGGAAGAATATTTTTATTTTATAATACAGGCAACAATCACGAGGGTGAGGTACGTAAAGGAAATGGCCTGCGCGAGGTGTGGTACATCACATCTGTTGACGGCGGCGCCAACTGGAGCGAACCCGTAAACATTACCACGCAAACCCACCGCCCAAAAAAGCCAGATGCAAACCCCGCTTATAATTTTTCAGAAGACTGGAGGAGCTATGCAAACACTCCCGGCCATGCTATGCAATTCACAAAAGGAAAATATAAAGGCCGCATTTATGTTGCAGCCAATCACTCAGCCGGGAATCCCCAACCCGCATTTAAAGATTACAGGGCGCATGGTTTTTACACAGACGATCATGGCAAAACTTTTCATTTAAGTGAAAACGTAGACCTGGAGGGCGGAAACGAAAACATGGCCGCAGAGATCAGTAAAGGCCGCCTGTTGTTAAACCTCCGAAACCAACAGGGACACGTGCGCGCGAGATATATCGCCACAAGCACTGATGGCGGCCAAACCTGGAAGGATCAGCATTTTGACAAACGCCTGCCCGATCCTGTTTGCCAGGGCTCGTTATTGAACATTGATAAAAGTTGGGGCCGTGCAGTACTGGCATTTTCCAACGCAGCAGATACGGTGCAAAGAAATAACCTCACCGTGCGCATTAGCAAAAACAATGGCAAAACCTGGAAGAAGAATATAGTTGTGTATGCCAAATCGGGTAAAGGCGACCATGCGGCTTACTCTGATCTTGTAAAAATTGATAAAAATCGCGTTGGAGTTTTCTACGAGCAGGATAATTACTCCAAAATCGTGTTTACTGTAATTAAATGGAAATAAAGGTTCAATAAAAGTAGAAATTAGTATGTCGTATACAAAAGAAGAACTGATTGCTTTAAAAGATTTTTATAAAAATCAGTTGTTGAATGATACCGTGCCTTTCTGGTTCCCGCGTTCGGTAGATGAAGAGTATGGCGGTTACCTGCTTATGCGCGATGCAGACGGCTCTTTAATTGATGATGATAAAGCTGTGTGGATACAGGGTAGGGCAGCATGGCTTACCGCTACTTTGTATAACACGGTTGAAAAAAATGATCAATGGCTCAGCGCTTCAAAGTCGGGTGTTGATTTTTTAAACCGGCATTGTTTTGATACAGACAAGCAAATGTTTTTTCACGTGACCCGCGAGGGAAAACCTATCCGAAAAAGACGATATTATTTCTCTGAAACCTTTGCTGTAATTGCGAATGCAGCTTATGAAAAGCGTCGGGCGATGAAAATGCAGCCAACAAAGCAAGAGAAATTTTTACAAGTTGTTTGCAATATTTAAATGGCGAAAAAAAATTACAACCGAAATTTACTGATACACGCCCTGCTCGCGGCATCGGAGGACCAATGATCATGATGAACACTGCGCAGCAATTGCGCGAAACCATTGGCGATCCGCGTTGCGATGAATACATCACCAAATGGATCAACGATATAGAAACCTATCACGTAAAAGACGATATTAAATGTGTGATGGAACAGGTTGCACCTGACGGTTTGATTATTGATCATATTGATGGCCGCACTTTAAACCCCGGACACGCGATTGAAGGCGCCTGGTTTATTTTGCATGAAGCACAGTACAGAAATAACGATCCGCATTTAATTGATCTCGGTTGCAGAATGTTGGATTACATGTGGGAACGGGGATGGGATAAGGAACACGGAGGTATATTATATTTCAGGGATGTTTATAACAAACCGGTGCAGGAGTATTGGCAGGACATGAAATTCTGGTGGCCGCAAAATGAAACCATCATTGCTACTTTGCTTGCGTACTTAATAACCGGTAATGAAAAATATGCGCATTGGCATAAAATGATCCATAATTACGCTTACTCACGTTTTCACGATAAAGAACATGGCGAGTGGTTTGGTTATTTGCATCGCGATGGAAGTGTAGCGCAAACTGCCAAAGGAAATTTGTTCAAAGGGCCTTTTCATTTACCGCGACAGGAGTGGTATTGCTGGCAGATTTTAGATAAGTTTTTAAGCTCATAATACCTTTCTTTGGCAAAATGTTTGCTTCCATAATTATGTAATCCTCTTTTTTAATTCTCTAAATCAATTACAATGGAACAAATAAATAAACAACTGTTATCGGCGTTAAACGAATGTATCGCGGCTTGTAATCATTGTGCTGCATCTTGTCTTGCGGAAGATGATGTGACAATGATGGCTGATTGCATTAGGACTGATTTGGATTGCGCTGACATGTGTACGCTTGTTGCAAAATTTGTGGCAAGAAATTCGGCTCATGCGCAGCATGTTTTAGATGAGTGTATTGAAATTTGCGACGCCTGTGCCAAAGAATGTGAGAAACATGCAGACCACCACGAGCATTGTAAGCAATGCGCTGAAGCGTGCCGCAAATGTGTTGAGGCATGTAAGGTTGCAAAGGCATAAAATAATGAAACGCGACAAAGGCGTTTTTTTACTCGCAGTTTTAAAATGATTATGTGCTACCTGAAGTATATTTGCAACTTAATTTCTTGCAATGTATATTTTCAGAAGTCTTTTTTTAGTGTCGTTAGCAATTTTATTTTTTCACTTATCCTTTGCTGCTGACACTACGCACGTCATCACTCACAATAAAGAAACCGTTGTTACCGATCCTGCACAGGGCAATAATTATTACAAGCGCTGGGGTGTTTTTCCGTCTAAAAATATTCCAATTAGAAAAATTGTTTTGCATGTAAAATTCGGTTGCCCGGATAGTATGCGGTGTGCGGATTGGGACTATCTCGATTTCATAAAGATAAAAAGAGTTGGTGGTGCAAAAGGAGAAGACAAAGATTTTGAAATTGCGCGAATGCTGACTCCCTACGGCGGCGCATTTGCGAAAGACTGGAAATTTAATTGGGAAGTGGATGTAACTGATTTTAGTTTATTGCTTCGCGATAGCGTTGAGATAGAATACAACCACACCGGCTGGGAACCCAAAGACAGGGGCTGGAAGATTACGCTGGATTTCGAAATTATTAAAGGTATGCCCGTTGCTGTACCTATCAGCATTCAAAAAATTTATAGCGGCGCCTTTTTATACGGCGATAGCGCGCAAAGCATTGAAGAGAAATTACCTTCAGTAGATTTTATAAGAAATACTGGTGCTGACTTTGCTAAATTTCGCGTATTACATACAGGCCACGGCGCTAACCCCGGCGATTATTGCGGGGAGTTTTGCAGTAAAAACCGCATGATTTATTTCAATAATGATCTGATAGATAAACGTTCTATCTGGAAAAAGTGCGGTGACAATCCTTTATATCCACAGGCGGGAACATGGTTGTACGATCGCGCTCATTGGTGCCCTGGTTATTTGCAAATTCCTGATGAATATTTGCTGCCGCTGACGCAAGCCAATAATTCCATCAATATTGATATGGAGCCGTACAAGGTTAATAAGTCTGAAGCAGTTGAAAATATTACGGCTTACATCATCCAGTATAAAAAAGCAGCCACACAAAACGATGTTGCTATTTTAGATGTTGTCGCACCGACAAACAAACTCGCTCATGCAAGAAAAAATCCTGTTTGTGCCAATCCTGTCATCACAATTAAAAACAACGGAAAGCGAAATCTTACTTCATTAAAAATAAATTACGGAACCAGAGGTTTCAAATCCAAAACTTATAATTGGAGAGGCAATCTCGCGTTTGCACAAACAACTGAAATTGTTTTACCCGGCGCGGTTGATGCAAAATCAGGTGATAATTATTTTACCATTTCTCTTTCAAATCCGAATAATAAAAGAGATGAATTTGCCGACGATAACTCGATGGGTTCAACGTTTGTAAAGGCTCCTGTTCATAATGGAAAACTTGTTGTTGTTTTTAAAACAAATAACGAGCCTGCTGATAACAGTTGGAAAATAACAAATGCATCCGGTAAAACTCTTTATAGCCGCGGCTTTGACATTACTCAAAAAAATAAGACGTTTAAAGACACCGTTTTGTTGCCGTCGGGTTGTTACCAATTTTTTGTAAATGATACAAGTGGCAACGGTCTTGAGTTTTGGGCAAATGGTCGTGGAGGCAGAGGCTTTGTACGCTTGCAGGATACCAGCGGTAATCTTGTGAAAACATTTATTTCTGATTTTGGAAACAGCATAATTTATAACTTTTCTGTGAGCAATAATAGCAGCGAATGGGCGGCTGCCAACACCGAAGCTTCAATTGAACTGTACCCAACGCGCACTACAGGAAAGACTGAGCTGGAATATTTTAGCGGCGAAGCAAAAGATGTTAAAGTGCAGATCATTACAGACGAAGGCCAGCAACTTGTAGAGGAGCACATTTATAAAAATTTAAAAGAAGGCAGTTTTACTTACGATATGAGCTACCTGCCTCCGCAACGTTATTATGTAAAGGTTTTTATAGATGGCGAATTAAAATTTAATAAGCGCTTGAGGGTGGAAAGGGG
>JAFAFV010000023.1 GCA_023423285.1 Bacteroidota bacterium | reverse complement strand
ATGCCATTGTAAATTTTGAAGCCAGGCTGAATACAATGTACAACCACACCGGCACGCACCTGCTGCATGCTGCATTACGCCAGGTTTTGGGAACGCATGTTCAGCAAAAAGGCTCACTCGTTTCGCCGGATTTGCTGCGCTTTGATGTGTCGCATTTTACAAAAATTACCGATGAGGAGCTTAGTGAAGTCACCCACATTGTGAATGAAAAAATACGTGCCAATGTTCCCGTGGTGATCAAAGAAATGCCAAAAGAAGAGGCCATGCAGCTTGGGGCCATGGCGCTGTTTGGTGAAAAGTATGGCGATACGGTGCGCGTGGTAACAGCTGATCCTGGTTTTTCAGTAGAGCTTTGCGGCGGCACCCACGTGAGCCACACCGGTATGCTGGGTATGCTTGTAATTACTTCTGAAGCGGCCATTGCAGCGGGTGTGCGCAGGATAGAAGCCCTGACAGGCCCCGCAGCTATGCACTACCTTACGGAAAAAGTAGCGCAGAATAAACAGGTGAGCGAACTGCTGAAAAGCAAAGAGCCGTTGAAGGCCATTGAAAAATTAATGACTGAAAAAGCTACGCTGGAAAAACGAGTGGAAGCTTTAGAGGCTAAGGAAATAAGCAACATCACAAACAGCCTGCTGCAAACATTAGAAACCATCAATGGCATCCAGTTTATTGGCGCCGTAGTGGAAGTAAACAGTGCTGACGCGTTGAAAAAAATGTGTGGAGAATTAAAACAACAACTGCAAAATTTTTTAATAGTTATTGGGGCCAACATCAGCGGCAAACCATCCGTAGCCATCGCACTATCAGAAGATGTTGTTGCATCAAAAGGCCTGGATGCCGGACAAATTATAAAACAACAAGTTGCCCCTTTAATAAAAGGTGGTGGCGGCGGACAAAAAACGCTGGCAACCGCCGGGGGGCAGGATGCAAGCAATTTGAAACAGGTAATTGAGAAAGTAAGGGCATTAATATAATTTTATGGGCTATAATTATAAAGGACCCGGCTGGTTCTTTTATAATTAAGTTGGTTCTTTAAAACTGAAAATTTATTCAAATCTCAAATTCTATCTTCACTGCATTTAAAGTGGCAACATCCATCAAATGAGAGTGCCTTGGTATTTTGTAATTAAATAATATGCGACAGTATTATACCCGTGGCTACTGCCGCGTTTAAAGATTCGGCATGGCCAATTTTTGCAATGGTTATTTTTTGAGCTATCTGCTGCATTACATCCTGCCTGATGCCTTTTGATTCATTGCCGATCACCACGATGCCTTTTTGCACTTTGTTATAAGATTTTAACGTACTGCCATTAAGCGCAGCGCCATAAATTGTAGTGCATGTTTGTGACGCTAACCAATTGGCAAGTTCAGTATAAAAAACCTGCACACGAAAAATGCTGCCCATGCTTGCCTGCACTACTTTACTGTTATAAATGTCAGCGCAATCAGTGCTGCAAATAATCTGTTCAATGCCAAACCAGTCTGCAATTCTTACAATTGTGCCCATATTGCCTGGGTCCTGAATGCCATCAAGCGCCAACGCCAGCTTTTCTTTTTTTAAAACAAAATCATCGTTGCCGTTCATTTCTATAAGCGCTACAACCTGGTTCGGTGTTTTCAATTGTGAAATGCGTTCCAGCTCGTTTTGTGTAATCGTTGCTACATCGTATTGGGCAGCGTGTTTTTTATGGGCTTCCATCCACTCTTCTACCGCAAAAACTTTTTTAATCTTCACGGCAGTATTGTTTAAGGCTTCTTCTATAATTTTGGGGCCTTCGGCAACAAACAGGTTTTCCTGTAGCCTGTATTTTTTTTGGGATAAACTTTGAATATATTTGGCTTCGGATTTGCTCAGCATGTTTGATAGAAACTTTAAATTGAATCAACTGTTACAGTCTTACAAAAATATACTTCTTCTTATAGTACCCTTACTACTGGTATTTATTTTTTCTTCCTGCACGCTATTTACCGTTGTAAGAAACAGCCCCTCCAATGAGCCTTTTATTTTTGATACAAAAATTGAAGTTCAGGATGAAAACATTAGTAAGGAAGAACGCTCTCGCCTTGAAGCTGGCCTCTATGAACAACTGGATGACAGCATCAGCGCCAGAAAGGTAGATAAAGTTGTTTACGCGGTACTCCGAAATCCTACCCGGTTGGACAGCAGCCTCATTAGCAAGTCTATCCAGTTCATGCATTTTTATTTAAATGGAGAAGGATATTTCAACGATTCGATCAATTTCACTACAGAAATAAGACCCAACGGCGATGAGTTACGGGGTTACATTTTATTTAATGTGTGGCCGGGAAAGGTGACGCGCATTGATTCTCTTAGCTATACCATGCGCGATGATACGTTGCAGTCTATTGCAGAAGCATCACTCAAAGCTGCCATCATTCACAAAGGTGACCCCTTTGCACAGGGACCCATTTCTTCTGAGCTTGACAGACTGGTGTCTTTATACAAAGAGACTGGTTATTTTAAATTCAATCGCAGTATGCTATACGGTCTGTGGGATACGCTTGACGTGGCGCTTTTGCAACCCAGCATCGATCCGTTTGAACAGGCGCGCAGAATGCAAAGGCTGATAGAAAGACTGCAAAATCCCACAGCCAACCTCGACATCCGCCTCAGGCAAATCGCGGATTCATCGCTGCTTAAAAGGTATTATATAGGCGATGTGTTTGTGTACCCCGATGTGAAAGCTGATACATCAGGCGGCAACCGCAGCCAGGTAAAGATGGACGGCGTAACCGTGATACAGCATTATAATAAATTCAAGCCTAAAATATTTCCGCCAAATGTTTTTTTGAAATATGGCGAAATGTACAACCAGCGCCGGTTTTTGCGAACGCTGAACCGTTTTAACAGCCTCCCGAGCTGGCGGCTTGTAGACATTGGATACGATACCAGCAGGCGCCTGGGGCAGGACACTATTGATTTTATCGTTCGCCTTACGCCAGCGCCAAAATATAGTTTTTCTACCAATCTGGAAGGCAGTTTTAACCAGCAAAGCGTTATTTCCAACAATTTTTTTGGGCTAGGCTTTAACGTGGGTTTCCAAAACCGGAATTTTTTGCGGGGCGCAAATATCGCGACAACTAATGCAAGGTATGGTGTAGAGCTGGGCAACTTTGCACCAGGGGAGTTTATTCAAACGCAGCAGGTAAGCCTTAGCAATTCTATTAATTATCCCCGGTTTATTTTTCCGGGTATGGATAGGTTTAAGGAAAACTTCACCGGTTATATAAATTCTGTGTTCAGCCTGAACGCCGCCAATACAGAAAGACGTAAACTTTTTAATTTAACCACCATTAATACCAATTGGGGATACGATTTCAGCTGGCGCGCCAGAAATTATAACAGCACCAACCGCACTTACAACCTGAGCGTCAAACTTCCCAATATTGAATACTCTTACCTGAGAAGATTTGATAGCCTGAACAAGCTGATACAGCGCAATCCTTCTATTCGCAACCTATTTTCTGATGGCCTTATTTCATCAGTAATTGGCCGGTTTACTATGCCTTGGAACGATTCGAGAAATCGCCGCACCAATCTTTTAAGAGCAA
This sequence comes from Bacteroidota bacterium, assembly GCA_023423285.1. Lineage (GTDB taxonomy): Bacteria > Bacteroidota > Bacteroidia > Chitinophagales > Chitinophagaceae > Niabella. The sequence continues at coordinate 1,311 of JAFAFV010000023.1, read as the reverse complement.
ACGTGGAAGTGTCGGGCTTGCTTTCTGGTATGATACCCAGCAACTTTATTGATTCCCAATTATACCGCTTTGCGAAAGTAGATGTGGAATATGCCAAGTTATTTAAATGGACGAAAACACAATTGGTGTTAAGAGGTTTTGGCGGCGTGGGCTATGAGTTTGATTTTACAAAAAATCCTGATAAGCGCAACCAGTTGCCATTCTTTAAACAGTATTACAGCGGCGGGCCCAATAGTATGCGGGCCTGGCAATTACGGCGTCTTGGGCCAGGCTCTACCGTGAAACATTTTACGGGCGATGGCGATGAGGTAAGAGTGATTGTACCTGACAGGTTTGGCGATGTGCAGCTTGAGGCTAACATAGAATACCGGATGCCAATTTTTTCAATGGCGGGTATTCCTGTAAATGGCGCTGTATTTACCGATGTGGGAAATATCTGGTACCTAAAATCTGGCGCGGGCTTGCCGGAAGAAACTTTTAAACTTTCCCGCCTGGGCACAGACCTTGCCATTGGCTCAGGCGCAGGCGTACGGGTTGATTTTGGATTCTTTGTAATTCGCCTTGATTATGCTTATAAAGTAAAAGATCCCAGCCCCGATCCGGGCAATTTTCAATATAGAAACAGGTTCTTTGCTTATCCGTTCTTTAAAGGCAGCCAGTTGCAATTAGGTATTGGTTACCCATTTATATTTTAAAATTAGCGCGCCCGTTTTTTGCGGTAATATTTGCTCAGGTTTTTTATCTCTACTTTTCTAAACTCTACCGGGTGGCTTTCACTTTGCAGGGAAATATAGCCGCCGGTAAGTTGCTTGCCATCTTGTTTTACTACTGAGTCAAAATCACTTACATTACCTCCGCCTATTTGGGGTTTTTGATACACCAGCACAGTATCGCCGTTTACAATAGGCCTGATTTCTTTATTGCCCAGCACCAATATTTCTGCGCGCACCCATTCTTCATTTCTAAATGTTTTGGAAGAGGAGTTGGTGCAGTGAGGCGTAAACAGTTTGCCGTTCATTTCTACATTGGTGCCGGGTGTGCACAGGTTGCAGGTGCTGCGCTCTCCTTGGCTGTCGCCGCCAAGCAGTTGCACTTCAATAGAAATAGGAAAATCCTGGTTGCGGCGCATGGTAGCCGGGTTTTGGCAATGAATCATCACGCCGCTGTTTTTATAGGCCCATCCAGGGCCGCCGGGGCATTGCTTGCCAACAAAGCGGTACTCTACCGCAAACAGGTAATAGGAGTATGGTTTTTTGTAAAATAAATGCCCGAATCGCTCGTTAAACTGTCCGTAACCTTCATAGCCTACCG
>JAFAFV010000002.1 GCA_023423285.1 Bacteroidota bacterium | reverse complement strand
AACTTAGCGAAGCGGTCTCATGAGTACCATTAAAAACAAATAAAAACAAACGAATAAAAAATCAAGGCTGTGATGCCTGCCGCTAAAATTGCCTTTGAAAAAATGCAAATGCCTGAATAGTGCGATGTCGTTTTGCTGCCTGAGCGCTACCCGGCTGCGCCGCTAACCAGCAACCGAACTTCCCCTACCACCCACTGTTAGTATAAGTTATTTTATTTTTTTCAATTTAGCAAGCATAGCATTCACGCACTTCTTTTGTGCCTCACATTGTAACAACCTGTATTGCACGGCTGCCTGCTTTACAGGTGAGCAACGTTGCATTTTATCTAATGTTAAGATTTCCATCCATTCCAAAATGGCCATTCTCGTCGTCCCGGTTTCTGCAGCCTGCTTCAGGGGTTGTATCAACTCCAGCTTGGCAAGTAACGCGGTGTAACGCTCCTGCATCTGTTCAAGCGTACGGTTATAGCGCAAGGTATCAAAGGCTGCTTTGCTCATGTCTGATTGCAACAGGGCATCTAACTTATTTTTCTGAGAGGGTAAAAATTGGAGCGTTGGTGCAACCCTGGCTTTTCTGTGCCTGCTCATCTGTTGCTGTATAACCGATAGTTCCGTCAGCTTGATCGAAACTTTTGCAGGTAAGCTGCGCAGCCCTTTCTCGTAAAGACTGATAATACTGGTCGAAACACCGGTAAGGGCTGCCAGTTCTCTCTGCGTCAGCTTCATTTCTGTTCTCAGGTTTTTCATGGTCATACAAAAATAATAATTATGTCAACAAATATTTTGTAAACCTGTATTTTGTAAACTTTTCAAAAGTTTACACCACGGGTGTTTACAAAAATGATTAAGGTAAGCCTGTTGGTTGAGACTGGCACCTGGCTGCTATACAGAAAAGCTTCTTCGCCGTAATGGCCAGCGGTGGAATCCTAAAGAGCATGACGGTTCAGGAGATTTCTCCCGCCGCTCCTTAGCGCAGAAGCCCAGCACGCGGCGTCGAAATGACGGAAAGGGAACCGACACGAAGCGGAGGAATCTCTAAAGAGCATGACGGTTCAGGAGATTTCTCCCGCCGCCCCTTAGCGCGCAACCGCCTCGCACGCGGCGCCGAAATGAAGGAGAGAGGGTACCGAAGCGTAGCGGAGGAGTCTCTCCCACCTCCTGGCAAGACAGGCTTGCTGGTTATTATGAATTTTACTTCAACTGAAAACTTTTAATGAGCATCCGAAAACCAGGTAACTGGTAACCCGCACCTTTCCCCCTTCTCAAATTATCTGAATTCTTTTATTTGATCTTTATCCATACAGGCGCGTGGTCGCTGGTATTTTCAGCAGCGCGCACTTCGCGGTCTACGCCACATTTTTTTAGCCGAGGTGTAATGTGCGGGCTAAGCAGGAAAAAATCAAGCCGTAAACCGGCATCTCTCTCAAAAGCATTTCTGAGGTAACTCCAAAAAGTATATTCGGGTGTTTTGGGGTGAAGAGTCCTCACGGCATCTGTCCAGCCCTGTTGTAAAATTTTCTGAAAGGCAGCCTTCGTCTCGGGGCGGTACAATGCATTGTCAATATACTTTTTCGGCTTATACACATCCAGTTCTGTAGGCATCACGTTGAAATCACCAGCCAGTATTACCGGAACATCGTATTGGTATAAATAGGCCGCGTGTTGCCGCAGTCTTTCAATCCATTTTAATTTATAGTCGAACTTGGGGCCTGGCCAGGGATTTCCGTTAGGAAGGTAAATGCACCCGATCACGATTTTGTTGATGATGGCTTCTATATAACGGCTATGCGTATCTTTTTCATCACCCGGAAGCGTTCTGCGTAATTCCTGTATTTCCATATTCCGGGCCAGTATGGCCACACCATTCCAGCTTTTCTGTCCGTTCCAAATAGCGTTGTAACCTGCAGCCTTTAACTCCTCTTCCGGGAATGCAAACTGAGCTGCCTTCAGCTCCTGCAGACAAACAATATCGGGCTTTCGCTGCGCGAGCCAGTTTAGCAGCAGCGGCAGGCGCTTATTGATGTTATTGATGTTATACGTGGCAATGATCATCCTCTGTCTAAAATAAGCATTTATTGATGTGTGCATTTATATTTGTTTTATTTGTCAAATGGAACCACTTCCGGTGGACTTCGTTTCGCACATCCCGATCAAAATCGCAAACATCCATATTGGTTTAGGCAAATAAAAAAAGCTCTCCGGCAAATGGCCAAAGAGCTGATGTACGATTTAATACGATTCAAATAAAAATTATAAAGCCTGCATCAGTTGCCTGATCTTATGGGCGTGCGCATCGCTTACCGGTATTACAGGCATGCGGAAATTATTTTTGCAGAGGCCCATTTCAACCATATATTGTTTTACGCCAGATGGGCTGCCTTCTGCAAACAGCGAATTGATCACATCAATATATTTTAAATGGATGGGTAATGCCTCAGCAAATTTTCCGGCAAGGCAAAGCCTTACCATATCGCTGAACTCTTTTGGATAGGCATTGGCCACAACAGAGATCACGCCAATAGCGCCGCAGGCTATCATGGGCAGCGTAATCCCGTCATCTCCGCTAATCACCAGAAAATCTTCCGGTTTGTTTTTGATGATCTGGTTGATCTGGTCAAAATTCCCGGATGCTTCTTTGGTAGCAAAAATATTTTTGCAGTCCTGTGCAATACGTAATGTAGTTTCCACAGATACACTCATACCTGTGCGACCGGGAACATTGTACATAATGATGGGCAGTGGCGCCGCATCGTTCAAAGCTTTGTAGTGCCTGTAAATGCCTTCCTGCCGCGGTTTGTTGTAATAAGGAGATACGGATAAAATCGCATCAAAGCCTGTAAAGTCCATTGCCTTAAAGGCTTCCAGCACTTCATAAGTATCGTTTCCGCCAACGCCTGCCACCAGGGGCACACGTCCATTTGCAATTTTATGTAGAAAAGAAAACACTTCCTGTTCTTCCTCGCGGGTTAACGTGGCGCTTTCGCCGGTGGTGCCGCAGGCCACCAGGTATTCTACCTTGTTATCAATCCAAAAGTTGATGAGGTTTTCAAATGTTGCCCAGTCTATGGTTCTGTTATCTTCTAAAAACGGGGTAATGATGGCAATGCCTGTTCCTGAAAATTTTTGTTGTAATGACATATATCTGTATGTGATTTAAATTGAATAACGAGTAATTTGATGTTCTGAATTTTTATCAGAGCGGGCTGATAATAAAGAAAGATGATTGGATGAGGGAACACGGAATTATATTTCTTCCCAATGCCCCATTTTTCCAAACTTCTCAATGCGCTGGTTGATCCTTTCTTCCGGATCCATATCTTTTAGCTCTGCAATAGAGTTGAGGATCTGCTTCTTTACATTGTGAGCAGCCAGATCGTAATCCCAGTGGGCGCCGCCATCGGGTTCAGGAATAATTCCATCAATCAGGCCAAACTCAAGCATTTTATCGGATGTTAATTTTAGTTCTTCTGCAGCTTTTACTTTATAGTCCCAACTGCGCCATAAAATGGTGGAGCAGTTTTCGGGCGAAATTACCGTGTACCATGTATTTTCCATCATGTACACCCTGTCCCCTACGCCAATACCCAGCGCGCCTCCGCTAGCGCCTTCGCCGATGATGATACAGATCACAGGTACTTTCAGGCGCATCATTTCATAAATATTCCGCGCGATGGCTTCCCCCTGCCCCCGCTCCTCTGCTTCAAGCCCCGGGTAAGCGCCGGGCGTATCTATTAAAGTAACTACCGGTTTGTTGAACTTTTCGGCAAGCTTCATAAAGCGCAGCGCTTTGCGGTATCCCTCCGGATTGGCCATACCAAAATTGCGTAGTTGTCTTTTTTTGGTATTGGAACCTTTCTGATGCCCCAGTATCATTACCGTTTGCCCGTCTAACGATGCAAACCCGCCCACAATGGCTTTGTCGTCTTTAATGTTGCGGTCACCATAAAGCTCTGTATAGTTCTCAGTCATCAACTCTATGTATTTGTGCGTATACGGCCTGTCTGGGTGACGGCTGAATTGCACACGCTGCCAGTCAGTAAGAGTGTTGGTAATGTTAGTACGTGTTTCAGCAACCTTACCTTGTAATTGCTCAATCTGATCTCTAAGGTCAATATTGGTTTTTTCCTGCCTTTGCTTTGTCAGCTCAATCTCATCCAACAAATCCTTTATCGGCTTTTCAAAGTCAAGAAACTGTCTGTTCTGATCTTGTGGCATAATAAAACATCTCACTTTTAAAGTGGCTAAAAGTACGCTATTTTGTATAAAGTGGTGAAGTTAGAAAAATTTGTGGATTGAAAAACTTACCAAGCCAAAAAACCGCTCCCTAGGGGAACGGTTTAACAATCACATCATGTATATTTTGTGCACTACCTGCGTTGAAAATGATAAACGATGTCAATGGTTCTGCCTTCAAATAATACAGGGCTCCTGGCTATAAAATGATCCTTTTCGTAAGATGTTACCTGTAGGCGGTACCCTTCTTTTACAGTTTTAGCCTGCTTGTTCTTCAGGTCTCCCATATGTTTAAAACCCAGGTAAGTCATACCGTTATTCAGTTCGTGAGACCATACGATCCTTCTTTCGCCTGGTCCGCAGTCTGATTTTAAAATATTGTAATTACCGTTGCCACTGTTGGGAAGGTACCACTCGCTGCCTTCAAAACACTTCAGGTCCACATCGTCAAATGCTGTTACTCTTAAGTTGGCAGCATTGGCCCCCTGAACTTCCACATGGCTTACCGTCCAGTTACCCACCAGGTTGCTGCGTGTGGCTACAGCGTTTTTTGTATTAGAACAGGAAGCGGCGAAAATGGTTACAGCCAATGCAGGCAGCAGTAAATAAAATAACTTTTTCATAATTTATCTTTTGCCTGTCTGATGCAATCACAGTGCCAAAAATTGAAATGGCCGGGGCAAATCTTTGTGAGCCACCATGCTACTACCTGTATAATTATATACACAGCCTCAAAAAAAATTTCTACATTTATCGCTATGAAGCAGTCTATATATTTTGTATTGGTTTTATTATCCTCATCCCTGTATGCGCAAACAGCAAAGCAGCTCACAGCACGGGATTACGAAGCCGCTGAAAAAATGCTAACAAAAAATGTGGTTGGCCATATTGAACGCGCAAGCGTGAACCCCCAGTGGCTTGCCAACGGAAAGTTTTGGTACAGCAATCAGGCCACCGGCACGGCAACATACGTTTTGGTAGATCCTTAAACAGTAAAAAAAACCACGTCCGCAAACCTGAAGCAGCTCATAGGTTTTTTACCCGAAAGGCCACAACGCCCTGCAGTTAACCAATCCGTATCGCCTGACGGCAAAAAAGCAGTTTATATAAAAGACTGGAACCTGTGGGTGAAAGACCTGGTTAGTGCAAGAGAAACGCAACTGACAAAAGACGGTATCAAAGATTTTGGCTATGCCACCGATAATGCAGGTTGGACGCACAGTGACCGTCCTATTGTAAAATGGTCGCCTGATTCGAAAAAGATCGCCACTTTTAAGCAGGATCAGCGCCACCTGAAAGACATGTATTTGGTCAAAACCACCGTGGGTGCGCCCGAACTGGAACAATGGAAATATCCCCTGCCGGGCGATAGCGCCATTGCGAAAATTCACAGGGTGATCATTGATGTGGAGCAGGGAAAATTAATACCGCTGCGCATGGCTGCCGATGATCACCGCAGTACTTTTTGCGACGATATTTCCTGCGAAGGCGGCTTTACCGATAATGAATGGAATGCGGAAAGCACCCAACTGGCATTTGTTTCCAGTAGCAGAGATCATAAAAAGGCCAACTTTCGTGTGGCAAATGCCTCAAGTGGCGAAGTGCGCCATATTTATGAAGAAAACGTTGCTACCCAGTACGAATCGGGCCGCGATGGCGTGAGCTGGCGTTTTCTGCCCAACAGCAGCGAATTCATATGGTACTCTCAGCGCGATAACTGGGGACACCTTTATTTATACGATCTCAAAACAGGGCAACTTAAAAACCAGATCACCAAGGGAAATTTTGTGGTGATGGATATCATCAAGGTAGATGAAAAAAAACGCGTGATCTATTTCACGGCCAATGGCAGAGAAACCGGTAACAATCCTTATTACACGCATTTTTATTCCGTCAATTTTGACGGCAGTAATCTACAATGGCTCACGCCGGAAACGGGCCATCATACGGTTTCCCTTTCACCAGACGGAAATTATTTTATAGATACGTATTCTCAGCCGCATGTGCCGCCGGCATCCGTTTTAAGAGGTATCAATGGCAAACAGGTGGCTATGCTTGAAAAAGCGGATATTACAAAGCTGACATCCACCGGGTGGAAGCCCCCTGCCCTTTTTTCTGTAAAGTCTGCCAGCGGAAAATTTGATCTGTACGGGCTGATGTTTACACCTACAAAAATGGATGCTACCAAAAAATACCCGGTAGTGATCAATATCTATCCCGGTCCGCAAGGCGGCAGCGTGCGTTACTGGGGTTTTAATCCCGCGCGTGGCGATAACCAGGCGCTTGCTGAGCTTGGATTTGTGGTGATACAATTGGAAGGCAGTTGCAACCCCGGCCGCTCAAAAGATTTTCATGACGCGTGCTATGGAAACATGGCGGATAATACCCTGCCCGATCATATTGAAGGTTTGAAACAACTGGCACAAAAACATCCCTACCTCAACCTGGATAAAGTAGGTATTTGGGGCCACAGCGGTGGCGGCTTTGCTACTGCAGCAGCGCTCCTGCGCTATCCTGATTTCTTTAAAGTGGGCGTTTCACAATCCGGCAACCATGATAACCGCAATTATGAAGACGATTGGGGAGAGCGCTACATCGGGCTATTAGTACATGATAAAAGCGGGAGAGATAATTATGAAGCGCAGGCCAATCAAACCTATGCTAAAAACCTGAAAGGAAAATTGCTCATCGCGCATGGCGGTATGGATGACAACGTGCCGCCTTATGGCAGCTATTTACTGGTAGATGCGCTTATTAAGGCCAATAAAGATTTTGATTTGTTGATCTTTCCCAATGCAAGGCACGGGTATGGCACTGATAATAATTATATGATGCGCCGTCGCTGGGATTACTTTGTAAAACATTTAATGGGAGCTGAGCCCCCTCGGGAATACCAGATACAATAATTGGAGGTTACTAGTGACCAGGTCAAATCCAATGTCAATTTAGTTTCCGAAATATTTTTTTTGTGTTGCTTCGTATTCGGCAATCAATTGTTTATCTTCTTTCAAATTGCAGCAATAACATAGGTTCTATCCGTTCTATTCTTTCATCATTTCAATCAGCACTGCCGCTATCTGCTCCGCGTTAGGTTTACAGAAATAATCACCATCGCTGCCATAGCCCGGACGGTGCTCTTTGGCCGCGATGGTGCGGGGCGCAACATCCAAATAACGATAGCCACCCTGCTCCTCAATTACTTTGTTGTACATAAATGCTGATGCACCACCGGGTACATCTTCATCTACAAATACAATTCGATTGGTTTTTTGTAATGACTTTACAATGGAATGATGGATGTCAAAAGGCAGCAAAGTTTGCACATCAATCAATTCACCACTGATACCCAACGGAGCCACCAGTTTCATTGCTTCCTGAACCACGCGCAGGGTAGCGCCATAGCTCACAATAGTAATATCTTCTCCCTGCTGCAAAATTTCCGGCACACCCAGTTCCAAACTCATTTCCCCCAGATTTTCAGGCAGTTTTTCCTTCAACCGGTATCCGTTCAGCACTTCTACCATAATACCTGGATCATTGCTTTTTAATAATGTATTGTACATGCATGCAGCCTGCACCATATTGCGTGGCACACAAATATGAAAGCCACGAAGCGTACTGAGCATCATACCCATTGGAGAACCGCTGTGCCAGATGCCCTCAAGGCGATGGCCGCGTGTGCGTACAATTACCGGGCATACCTGTTGCCCTGCGGTGCGGTAATGCAGCGTGGCCACATCATCAGTAAGCGGTTGCAGGCCATAAACCAGGTAATCAATGTATTGGATTTCGGCAATCGGTCGCAATCCTCTCAATGCCATACCTATTGCCTGCCCCATGATGGTGAGTTCGCGAATGCCGGTATCGAAGATTCTGCCAACGCCGTATTTATTTTGCAAACCCACAAAGCCCTGGTTCACGCCGCCAATTTTCCCAAGGTCTTCGCCAAACGCAAATACTTTGGGATTGCCTGCCAAAAGCTGATCAAAATAATGATTTAATATTTCGTACCCATTTAAAACCGGCGAATTTTCAGTAACAACCGGCGCTATTGTTTTTACATTAAAAGCGCTCTTTGGACTGGTATCAAATAGAAAAGTATTATAAAGGGCTGCATTCTCTTTTAACAACTCATCATAATAAGTTTTAGCTTCAATAGATTTGTCTTCTCCACTTAGTAAAATTGCTTTATATAAGTTTCGTAAAACGTTGCGTCTGAGTGGCTCACGTATAGCGCTAAGATTAGCAGAGAGTTTATTTATCTCACCTGCTTTATCGGGATTTTCCGAAGCCAGCGTTTGTAAAATTGCTTTGGTTTTGGCGGTTTGTTCTTTTAGTGGTTGAAGATATGCTGCCCAGGCTTCATTGCGGGCAAGCCGAACGTTGTCGCGGGCATCAGCCCTAATCTTATCAAGATGAGCGTCATCAGCAAGGGCATTTTCCAATATCCATGCCTTCATTTTTTTCAGGCAGTCCCATTCTTTTTCCCATTCAAGGCGTTCTTCACTTTTATACCGCTCATGACTGCCGGAAGTACTGTGGCCCTGTGGCTGAGTCAGCTCTTTTACATGAAATAAAATTGGAGTATGGGTTTCGCGCGAAAGACTTATGCCTTCTTCAAAGGCCTCCACCATGCCCATATAATCCCAGCCTTTTACTTCGGCCAGATAAAAGCCATTCGTGCCTTCTTCTTTTTCAAAGCCTTTTAATGCTCTTGATATAGACCCCTTAGTTGTTTGATATTCAACAGGTACTGAAATGCCATAACCATCATCCCATACAAATATTACCAGCGGAATTTGCAGTACGCCTGCTGCATTAACAGTTTCCCAGAAATGACCTTCGCTGGTAGATGCATCACCAATTGTAGTAAAACAAACCTCGTTGCCATTGTTAGATAAACCGGTAAATGGCTTCAGCTCTTCCACTTCCCTGAAGGCTTTTGAAGCAAAGGCGAGGCCTATGGACCGTGGCATTTGGGAAGCGGTGGGAGCCATATCGGCAGCAACATTTAGCACATCAACCAGGTTCAGCCATTCCCCGTTTTCATCAATATTTCTGCTGGTGTAATGGTTAATCATTTGCCGGCCCATGCTAAATGGATCCCGTTCAAGGCTTGGATCTGCATATAGTTGCGCAAAATATTCTTTGGGTCCGCCAACGTTTACGGCCATCATCCAGGTCTGGTCGCGATAATAGCCGCTGCGCCAATCGCCCGGTTGAAAAAATTTTGCCATCGCCACCTGAGCCACTTCTTTTCCATCTCCAAATATTCCAAATTTTGCTTTTCCTGTTAAAACTTCTTTTCTTGCAAGCAGGCTGGTTTCCCTGCTCAGGCATGCTATGTAATAATCGTGTAAAACCGTATTT
>JAFAFV010000217.1 GCA_023423285.1 Bacteroidota bacterium | reverse complement strand
ATCGTGCAGATAGCTGCCAGCGGGCCTGATACAAAGCCTTCCATCATGTACAGTACGGTATCATCTATATTCTCTGCAAAAAAACGCCTTTACATTACCACGCCTTATTTCATACCATCAGACAATGTGCTGCTGGCCATCAAACACGCTGCTTTATCTGGTGTGGATGTGAGGTTGATTGTACCCGAGATTTCTGATTCTAAATTTGTAAATGCTGCCGCCTATTCTTATTACGATGAAATACTTGCTACCGGAGTTAGAGTTTTTTTATATGAAAAGGGTTTTATACATGCCAAAACAATGATCGTGGATGAAGAACTGAGCATGGTGGGTACTGCCAATATGGATGTGCGCAGCCATGAAATGAATTTTGAAGTAAACGCAATTGTTTACGACAGGGAAATTAACCGGCAACTGACTGATGCTTTTTTAAAAGACCTTGAAAACTGCAGGGAAATTTCGCTTGAAGAATGGTCGCAAAGAAATAAGGTAAAGATATTTTTTGAACACCTGGCCAGATTGCTTTCGCCATTGCTGTAACGACAGGTATTCAAATTTTTAAGAAACATAAATGTTAAACCACGGCCTGCTTACTCAACTTCCACTCCTGCCTTCCATAGCCGGGAATAACATGCCGCTCACTGTGGTAAGAAGAGCGAACCAACGGGCCGCTTTCCACGTAATCAAGTCCCATTTCGTATCCGGCACCTTTATAAAAAGCAAATTCATCGGGGTGCACAAAGCGCTCCACGCGTAAATGCCGTGGTGTGGGCTGCAGGTATTGACCGATGGTTACCACATCGCAACCATTGTCTCTCAGGTCTTGCAGGGTTTGCAGCACTTCTTCCTTTGTTTCGCCCAGGCCCAGCATAATGCCGCTTTTGGTACGCACACCTGCATCCTTCAACGTGCGGATAACCTGCATACTGCGCCAGTATTTGGCCTGAATTCGCACTTTGCGGGTAAGCCTTTCCACAGTTTCTATATTGTGCGAGATCACTTCTGGCGCGGCGGATGCCACGCGTAATATATCTTCCTGCTTGCCTTTAAAATCAGGAATGAGTGTTTCAAGCGTGGTATCGGGACTAAGCGTTTTTACCGCTTTAATAGTATTTTGCCAAATGGTGGAACCGCCATCGGGCAGTTCATCACGGTCTACAGAGGTAATCACTGCGTGTTTCACTTTCATCAATAAGATCGCCTCGGCTACACGTTGTGGTTCGTCCCAATCCACGGCATCGGGCCTGCCGGTAGCCACGGCGCAAAAGCCGCAACTGCGGGTACACACGTTGCCCAGTATCATAAAAGTAGCTGTGCCTTCGCCCCAGCATTCGCCCATATTAGGGCAATTGCCGCTTTCGCAAATGGTATGCAGTTTATGCTGATCAACCAGCCCGCGCACATGCCGGTAGCTTTCGCCTATCGGAAGTTTTACCCGCAGCCAGTCGGGCTTTTTAATTTTTGTGGTAACAGGTAATTCAGTCATGTTGCGAAAATAACTATGATTTTTAGGATTCTAAAGAATAAAGCCATTTTATATCACCCGGGCTTTAATCCATTCCGTACCAACTACCTTTTCCCTGAAATTGCAAATTGCTTAACTTTAGCAGCATTCAATTCACAATTAAATATTCACAATTCATAACATGACCTCAGAAGTAGTTTATAACGGCGGTTTACGCACCACGTGCACACATTTAAAAAGCAATAACCATTTTGAAACAGATGCACCCACAGATAACAACGGTAAAGGTGAAAGGTTTTCGCCTACAGACCTGCTGGCTACAAGCCTGGCCGCGTGCATGATTACCGTGATGGGCATTAAAGCCCGCACAATGGATTTTGACCTGAACGACATTAAAATTGAGGTGCTAAAAAAGATGAGCGCCGACCCGCGCCGCGTGAGTGGTATTGACCTGAAATTCCACATTCCTGAAGCGCTGGTTATTATTGATGAAAAAACAAAGATCATCTTAAAAAATACCGGCGAAACCTGCCCCGTTGCCAAGAGCATTCACCCGGATGTGCAAGTGAATATTGACTGGGGCAAGTGGAGCTAAAATTGAAGTTTAAATTTAAGCAAGCTATTCTCAGGCAAAGTAGAGCTTATTTGCATGAAAGTATTGATATATACTTATTTTTACAGTAAACATTTTATAATGAAAAAAACACTGTTACTCTTTGCGCTTGCCACATTGGCTACCATTTTTTTTATCAGTTGTTCTCCGGCTACGTCGGCCGATCCTAAAACCGTAATCAAAACATTTGCAGAACGACTGGCTAAAAAAGATTTTGACGGCGCTTCAAAACTGGCTACAGAGGCCAGCCAACCCACATTGAATATGGTAAAAATGGGAATGGAAATGGCAGAAAAAATGAAATCTCAATTACCTGAAAATGATCCGGTAGCCGCAATAGCAAGCGCTAAGTTTGGCAATGCAAAAATTGATGGAAACACAGCCATAGTACCAGTTACAAGCAAAGTGGATGGACAGGAAATAACGTATGACTTTCATCTTTTAAAAGAAAATGGCCAGTGGAAAGTAGATTTCAGCACCGAAACACTTACAAAAATGGGACGTGCGAAATTTAATAACGAGGATGGCCTTGAAGACCTCAATATTGATTCAATAGCCCAAAACATTAACCCAGAAGACCTGGAAAGAGCAAAGAGAATGGCCGACAGCATTATGAATAATATGGATCCTAAAAAACTGGAAGAGCTAAAAAAGCAGTTCGAAAACTTAAGATCGCAGTAATAAACTCTTATAATCTTTGTAATTTGCAGGCATGAAAAATCTTTACTTTTTATGCCTGCTTTTTTTTGCTGCCTGTGCAAGCCCTGCCGATAAAGAAAAAGAAGAAGCTGCAGAAAATGACCTTGATGCTGCCAGAAGTTTTATACAGGCTGCTTTAAAACAACAATATAATAAAGCCCGGGATTTTATGTTGCAGGACTCTGTAAATGAGCAACAGATGGATGCGATATCGCGCGTGCAGTTATCATCAGATGAAAAGCAGGGACTTTGGGATGCCAGTATCAACATTCACAGCCGCAAACTGATCAATGACTCTACAAGCATCATCGTGTATTCAAATTCTTTTCATAAAGAAAATACTGACACGCTGAAAGTGGTTCGTGTAGATGGCAAATGGCTGGTAGATTTCAAATACCTTTTCAATCAGAACGATTCACTTTAATGAAAGCTTAGTTACAATAATGAAACATTTATTATGGGTAGCTGCCGGTGGCGCTTTAGGCAGTGTTGCCCGTTTTTTAATAAGCAAATGGCTCACATCAAATGCTTTTCCCTGGGGTACTTTTGTTGTAAACATTACAGGTTGTTTTATGATTGGCCTACTCTGGGCCATTAGCCTGAAAAACTCATTTATGCCCGATCACATAAAACTTTTTTTAATGACGGGTGTATGTGGCGGTTTTACAACCTTCTCTGCGTTTTCGCTTGAAAGTATAAGTTTGCTCAGAGAAGGTAAATTCTTCTTATTTTTGGTATATTCTTTAGGAAGTTTGGCGCTTGGCTTTATGGCCACGTTTATCGGAATAAAACTTCTTTATGAGAACTAAAAAAAATATATGCAAAAAGTTAATCATCCCTGGCATGGTGTGGATTACGGCCCTAACGCACCAGAAATTGTTAATACCATTATTGAAATACCCGAAGGTTCAAGAGTAAAATACGAAATTGATAAGCAAACAGGCCTGTTAAAACTCGACAGGGTGATTTACTCGTCCTTTCACTATCCTGTAAATTATGGCTTCATTCCACAAACGCTTGGGCATGATCATGACCCGCTTGATATCCTCGTTCTTTGTTCTCAAACCATTCGCTCGTTTTGCCTGGTAAGGGCCAAGGTAATAGGCAACATGCAAATGATTGACAGTGGTGAATACGACGATAAAATCATTGCAGTTGCTCAGGATGACCCTTCTGTAAACCACTATGAAAATATTGATGAGCTGCCACAACATTACCTGCTTGAGATGCGCAATTTTTTTGAACAATACAAAGTGCTGGAAAGTAAGAAAGTTGAGATAGATACTTTCCAGGACAGAGAAACCGCATTAAATGTTGTGCTGGAAGCTATTGATATGTATAAAGAAAGCTTTAAGAAAACTATCTAAAGAGATCTAAATATCATCAAGTTCAGATTCTACCCCGCGTGAAAGTATTTTATTTCTTACTCCTCACACTTTTACTTAGTACCCCATCCCTGTTTGCACAAACACAGTTTCACAAGGTTGTTAAAGAATATTATCGTGTAAACCCTTTTGAAAGCAATTTTTCTGCGTTCATTAGAGCGTTATCCAATGATCCGGCACTGTTGAACAAAAGCATTGTACTGAAAACTGACAGTACAAATTATTTTTTAAAAGGCGAGTATAAAATTTTCAACCCGTTCAGCATTAATGCAGAAAAAATTGAAGTTGTATTTGCAGAGCACCAGCACGAACTGGACAGCGATATTCAAAAACTATACACTTCTTATTCTTACCAGATAACAGGTTATTTTGAAGATACGCCCAACAACCGCAATCATATTACAAAAGACTACGGCAAAATTAAAAGACGGTTAAACCGTGAAATGCGCTCTGAAACGATTGACCTGAAAGGCATTCGCAACATTACGGCCGGTGAAATAACGAACTTTTTTTATTCCATCTCCATCGTATATCCCATCACAATAAGTTGGCAAACCTTACCAAAATCTAATAAACTTGCTATTACAGTGCTAACGCGTTATGGAAATTAGCTATAACACATTATTATAATCGAGGCAACATCAACCTTTCTCCCATAAGATCATTGATAAGCTGTTTGATTTTGTAAAAGAAGGAAAAGTAAAACTGGATGATGTTGTTACACACAGAATGGGCTTAACAGATTTATCCAGGCCTATGAAATATTTGATGAGAAAAAAGACGGCTGTGTAAAAATAGTGCTAGAACCCTTGGTAATAATCTTTCAATATAAAATTTCATATAAAAAATCGTATCCTGAATGCGGTAGAGGTATGCAGTTTTTAAATTGTTAAATGATGCAGCTTTAAACCCGGATATATTTTCATAAAATAAAGAAAGTAAAGCATTTTGAAAGGGAATTAAAATTCAGAATATTGTTATCTTTGGAAGTATAATGAATATTACAGAGCGTCATGAGCTGATTTTACAGAAACTGCAAGAGAATGGCAAGGTAGACATTCAGGAACTGGCAGACATCATGCAGGTTTCCGGAGTCACTGTCAGGAAAGATTTGAAAATTCTTGAAGAAAAAAATCTGCTCTTCCGCACTAAAGGTGGCGGTTCCATCAAAAGCCCTTATGCCAACGAAAGGCCCATCAATGAAAAAGAATTTATCAATGTTGAACAAAAAAAGAAGATTGCCAAAGCAGCAATTCCCATTATTGCTCAAACCGATTCAATTTTGATTGGTTCAGGAACAACTGTTTTTGAATTGGCACGGTGCCTCTCTTCTGCAAAACATCTGTTTGTAATCACACCGGCGCTAAAAGTAGCGTTGGAATTGTATAACCGCCCCAATGTTGAAGTATTGCAACTGCCTGGTTTAATACATCAAAGTTCAGGATCTGCCGCTGGCGCTTTTGGAGAGCGGATGTTGGAAGACATTTCATGTGATATACTTTTTTTAGGCGCCGATGGCATTGATCTTGAATTTGGCCTTACAATAACCAACCTGACAGAAGCAAGTTTGAATCAGAAGATGATTCAGATGGCACAGAAAGTAGTAGTAATGGCCGACAGTAGCAAGTTTGAAAGGAGAGGCATTGGCAGAGTTTGCATGCTGGATCAAATTCACTACATCATTACTGACGAAGGAGTTTCAAATGAACTTGTGAAACAAATTGAGGAAAGAGGCATACATGTAATTATTGCCAAATAGCAAACTGTTTATTTTTTTAAGGCTGCCGCCACTTCCACTGGCAGATCCGACTCCAAAATATCGGCACCCTGTGCAAGAATATCCCGGTAGGCTGCTGCACGCTTTTCAATCGTTCCCAATTTATCATACACCGGTGCTGCAGAAATCATGCACATTACCTTACGCTGATGTAACAGATTAAACAGACTTTGATTCTCGGGCTTGTTCACAGAGCCAATGTAAGCAATCATATTTTTCCAGGGAACGCCTGAAGCGCCGTATTCCCGAAAAGCCTTTTCGGTTTTTATATGCGCCGATAGCATACGATTGCTGTCATCATCATAATAAAATTTTGCCTGCGTCGAATTGTGCACCGTTACCATTACAAAAGCGCCGGCTTTATGTTTACGGATCATATCGGCCATTCCCTGCAAAGGCACATCTTTTATATCAAGGTTCAGAATTGTTTTGCCGCGGGCCCATTCAATGGCTTCAGCTAACGTTGGAATACGGTAAGATGTTACATTGCCCAGATGGTCTTTCAAACGTAATTGCTTCACTTCTTCCCAGGTATAATCAGATAATTTTCCTGAACCTGTAGTGGTGCGGTCTAATGTCGCATCGTGCATCAGCACAATCACACTGTCTCTGGTCAGCCGAGGGTCTATTTCAAAGAAAGCCGGTGTATGGCGTAATACATATTCCATAGCTTCTATTGAATTCTCAGGATAACCCACCGCGGTGCAGCCCCGGTGGCCGCTTATCACAGGTTTATGATTTTTGGTATAACGAAAAAAAGCATGCAGCCGCTTTTCGTTTTTTAGCCGGATGGTGTGCAGGCTTTGCGCATGACTTGCTGCAAACAAAAACAAGTGTATAAGAACCAGAGCGGATTTCATCTTGATCATAATTATCAGCGTAATTTAGAATTAAGAAATTGTAAGGAAAAACTTCCCTGCTCATTAAGGGTAAATTGTGTAATGGCCGAGTTAAGCTGCACCAATTGCCGGTAATTGCGAAGCGGCATGCCTAATTTATAAGCCATGTAAAGGCGGTTCAAACCATTATGCGCCACCACCAAAAACTTTCCCGTATCGCATTTGTCGAGAAGCTCGTTAAAAAAATGATCTGCTCTCAGCACTACCTCCATTCCCGTTTCGCCTGTTCCCCCCGCTCTTGCAGTAGCAGGGTCTTGCATCCAAGCCTCCCATAAAAGTGGATCTTCGGCAATGAATTCTTCTTTGGTCTTATTTTCCCATGTTCCAAAGTCGGCTTCAATCAACCGTTTATCGGCAATCACTTCTCTGCCAGATGCAATCTGCGCCGTGGTAAAAGCCCGCTGCAAAGGAGATGAGTAAACAGCACTAAAATCGATGCCTTGCAATTGTTCTCGCACGGCTTGGGCCTGCTTTATTCCTTTTTCTGTCAGCCCAATATCAGAGCGGCCGCAATAGCGGTTGTTATCTGCATTCCAGGCTGTTTGGCCATGGCGTAGTAAATAAACAGTCAATTGTTTCATTAAGATATATAGCCTTTTTGTTTTAAAGTATTTAAGAAATTATAATATCCTGTTTCATATTGCTGTGCTATTGCATTATCCGGCAGAATGACTTTTTCAATTTGGATCATTGCTTCCGCCGCTTCGGTAATAGAGGTAAAATGAGTACATGAAGCAGCCAGCACTGCTGCACCGGCAGCGCCGGAAACATTCTTCATTTTTCGCAGTGGCAGGTTTAAAACATTGCTGCGGATGGTGAGCCAGGTATGGCTGTTGCTGCCGCCACCCGCTGTAAATACCTGCACCACCTCCTCACCAGAAAGCGTTTTGATCCGTTCGTAAGCATATCGTTCAATATAGGCCACTCCTTCCATGTAAGCCGCAAACAGTTCGGGTTGCGAAAGGCCTTCAGGAGCAAATCCTTTAGCATGTGCTGCCACAAACGGAAAGCGTTCACCCTGTTGTTGCAAAGGCCAAGCATTATGCATTGTTGGGATAAGGGCTGCGGCAGCTTTGTTCACAGCATCAAGGTTTGCTTCACCAAACAATCGGCTCACCCAATCAGCTCCGGTATTGCTGGCGCCACCGGGCATCCAATACCCTTGCGGATGACGATGACAATAGATCGCCCCCGAAGGATCTTTGATTTCATTTTCCGTAACTCCTTTTACCACCAGTGTTGTACCGATCGTTGTGTTCCAGTCGCCCGGTTTAACAGCGCCAGATGCCACCTGCGAAGCGCAACCATCGGTCATACCTGCGGTAATAATTATCTTTTGCGATAATCCTGTCTGCAGTGCCAGTTCTTCTTTTAAATATCCAATGGGCGAACCGGAAGAAACCACTTTTTGGAACCACTCTTTTTTAATGGGAAGATTTTTGAAAATATACTCCGGCCATTGCAGGTTATTTATATCAAACCCAGACTTCAATGCATTGGTATAATCTGTTACAAAATAGTTGCCGCTTAAGCAGCCAGTGATAAAATCTGCTGCATGAATAAAGGTTCCAATCTGCTTAGCTTTTTCCGGAAAAGTGTTCACAAACCAAAGCATTTTGGGCAAACCACAGGAGGCATTGAAGGATGAAAACGCATTTGTGCCTGATGCTTTGGCGGCCTCTCTGCATATGGCTGCTTCAGCAGCAGAACGGCTATCGCTGTACATAATAGCATTATGCAACGGCCTGGCCTGCTTATCTAACGGAATCACGGTGCCGGATGTGGAAGTAACGCCGATGGCTTTTACATGGCTCAGATCAATACTGCTTTTTACCTCATTGCATAAAGTTTTCAGCAAAGAAAAGCAGGATGCCCACCATTGGTCCGGCATCTGTTCTTCGCGTGAATAATTGTTTAAAGGAAATACTTCTTCTTTTGTACTTACCTTATCTCCGGCAGCGTTCATCAACACTACCCTTGCTCCCTGCGTACCAATATCAATGCCTATAAAATAATTGCCCTTCATTATCCTTTATGGGTTTGCTTGAAAAAGTTTCTTGCCATTTTCCACTGTGTATATAATTTCTGAAATATTTCATCTTCTTGAGGATACACCGTATCTACAGAAGTATTCAAACCATCGTTGTTGATTCCCAGCGCTTCATTGCAAAGCAAGGCGCCTCCCACGGCTGATGACTGATGAAAGCCATGCCGCACTTTTATCTCCTTACCAATGGCATTAGCAATAATCTGGCGCAGCATACGGCTTTGGAGGCCGCCGCCACAAGCCCAAACATATTCAGGCCGGTGCTTTGAAACAGCATGAAGCACTTTATAATTTTCCGCAATCGAAAAAGCAATATCCAAGAGCGTTGCTTTCACAAAACAGCTTCGGGTAAGCTCATGTGATACAGGAACAGGAAACAAAAAACC
This sequence comes from Bacteroidota bacterium, assembly GCA_023423285.1. Classification (GTDB taxonomy): domain Bacteria; phylum Bacteroidota; class Bacteroidia; order Chitinophagales; family Chitinophagaceae; genus Niabella. The sequence goes on along the minus strand of JAFAFV010000217.1, from coordinate 16,043 downwards.
ACCATATATAACAGGGGTCTTTTCGCTGGCAATGAGCGATCCCAATGATGCGGTACAATTGGTATAATAGTTTTGAGCCAGTTCTTTTTCGATAACATCATAACCTTCGTTGGGATAAAATACTTCTTTTAAACGCTGATAATTAAGCCCGGTTACCCCGGCGTTGGCTTCAAACACAAATCGCCCTTTCTCAATGTCCCGGCTTGTCCAGGTTCTTTCCTCCCTGTCTGTAATGTATTCATCCACCAGTTTTACAATTGGCGTAGTTGTACCGGAAACGATGACCACATCATCTACAGATGGTTGTGTGCTTTTGATAGCAAGTTGTGTATCACCGCCTCCTTTTACCATTATTGCTTTTTCGGAGATACCCCAATTAGCAGCAGTTTCTTTCAGCACAGTTCCCACAACTGAAGCAGATGAAGTTAACGGCGGCAAAATATCTTTTGCTAATCCAAATATATCTAAAAGTTCAGCGCTCCAGGTATTTTGCGCTACATCAAATAATAAGGTTTCTGATGCATGTGAATGCTCGTAAGAGGCAATTCCTGTAAACATGTATTCTACCCAGTCACTGATGCTTAGAAAAAAAGTGGTTTGATTCCATATGTCTGGTCGGCGCTCACGTATTCCTACCAATTTGAGAGCAGAAAACAATGATGTTGGATAACGGCCTGTTAATTGATACACCCGACTTTTATCGGTAATCGTTTGCTCCCATTCCCTGCCCCGATGATCAATATTGGGCAAACCCATCAATGGCTCACCGTTCGTTCCAATTAGCACAATGCCTTCCCGCTGGCTGGTACTGGTTATGGCGGTAATGTTCACACTTCCTGCCTGCAGTAGTGTTTGTTTACCCAAGCTTACAAGTTGTTGCCATAGTTGGGCCGGTTCAAAATAAATGGCATCCGGATATAAAGAATCACGTTGGTATTGAATATCACTTCTGGCCTCTCCGTGGATGTTTCCATTTTTATCGACAATTACCACCCTCACATTTCCCGTTCCAATATCAATAACCAGATAAGCTTCGTTTGTTTGCATAAGTTTTACGGTTGAATGGGTACAGATAAAATTTCTTTGTTTGCGAGGAGGTGAACCTGTTTCTCATCTTGAATAAACCACTTGATCAGGTTATTGTTCATTATATCCACATGATGATCTTCCACTTCAAAAGTGGCGCCGGCAATATGAGGTGTAGCCATGACATTGGGCAGATTAATGATCTTGTAATCTAAGTCGCCCGGAGGCTCCTCATCAAACACATCAAGTATAGCTCCTTTGATTTTGTTTTGTTTCAACACTTCGTAAAGATCGCTGCTGTTGACTACCACTGCACGGGCCGTATTGACGAAGATTGAACTTTCTTTCATGAGTTTGAAAAGCTTTTTATTAATCATTCCTTTTGTTTCTTCCGATACCGGCAGGTGTATAGAAACGATATCGCTCGTTTCAAACACGTCTTCCAACGATTTGCCCGAATAAGCCGGAAACTGTGATGCATCTACAAAAGGGTCGTAGTACTGTATGTTGCAGGGATAAGCCTCGATCAATCTTGCAATCAATTGCCCTATAGCTCCAAAGCCAACCATGCCAACTGTTTTACCGGCCAACTCGCTACCCTTGAATTCCAGGTAAGACGTATGTGCGCCTTTGTCCCACTTGCGGTTTAACAGCCACTGGCGGGCCGGCAAAGTGTGACGCATAAAAGCGATCACATTAGAAATAAACATCTCGGCCACTGCCTGCGCATTACGGGCTGGTGTATAAAAAACTGGAATGCCATGTTCAGTTGCTGCCTTCAAATCCACGTTTGAAGGTGTGCCCCGGCATACACCAATAAACTGCAGGTGCGCATTAGCATGAATGACATTGGCTGTTACATAATCATGCTCAGTGATAAGGGCCTCTGCTTGCGTTTCATAAAGAAGTTGAAGAAGTTCATCTTCCCTGTAAGCTATATTGTTTTGTTTCCAAGGCTTGTAAATCACTTCGCCAAAACTCTGTTCCAGGTCAATTAGCCCTTCTTCATTGTATGGAGCTGTTACTAATATTTTCATATTTCTAATTTTTATCCTGCATTGCAGGAGGATTTCAATTTATACGTATGTGTATTTTTATTTATAATTTTTAACGCTCTCCGGTTTCAACGAAGTAATTATCTCATCTTCCGGTACATCTTCTCCTTTAGCAGTTTGAGTGGGAAGCGTAATAAAGCGAGTCAGAATTGCGCTTACAAGGTACAGGCCAGCCAGTATCCAGCAAACACCTTCAGCGCCAACTACACCAAAAAACAACCCTACAATAAGCGGCCCCACAAATACAGCCAGTCCGGCGCCCAGGTTTAAGATGGCCATGGCTGCGCCTTTATCTGTTTTTACAAGAGATGGAATTAAAGCAGATAGTGGTACATAGCCTGCCAGGCATGCCCCCCAAAGAATGCCTGCCACCAAGACAGCCGCATAGTTGCCGCCAGAAAATTGCGGCATATAGAACAGCAATAAAGTTGTGAGTGCACATCCCACGCCGCCAAACCACTGCACAGTTTGCCGCCAGCCAAGTCGATCACCTACAAAACCGAAAATCAGGTTAAACAAAATATTGCTAGTGAAAATGGTGCCCCAGATATAAAGCCACTCCGTTGTAGTAAAACCATGTGCGGCCATATATGTTGGCAAGAAAACCGGAAAAGCAAATTGCGCCGTCGTATTAATCACACGTACGATACCGCCTAATAAAACTTTGGGCTCTTTTTTTACAATGGTCAGGCCTTTGGCAAGTTCTTTCCACTGACTTTGGGCAGCAGTGACGCTTTTTTCAAATTTTGATTTGTTTAGCACCAAGGCAAACAAGGCGCCAACCAATACCCAGAAAATAGAACTCCACAATGCATTGATATGGCCCAGTTCCCGAATGGCCCAACTGGAATAAAAGGCCCCCAATACATTTAAACCACCGGTAAATACAAACCAAAACCAACCTACGGCACGGCCCAGCATTGCTTTGGGCGTGGCATATGAAATCCAAACCAAGAAGGAGTAGGCAAATAAGGGGTAACCAAAACCGCGAACGGCATAAGTAATTAGCATAACAGGGTAGTTGAGATTAACCACACCCAAACCGATAAATCCTGCTGTACCTAAAAGGTAAAGCACCAGGCCGATAGCCATTGTTTTTTTTGGACCGAACGATTGCGCCAACACACCCGAAAACCAAGACGAAACCGCAATGGTGATACCATAGGCAGAAAACAGCGTTGCCGTTTGTTGAATGCTCATGCCGCGATCAACCAGATACGGGCTTAACCAACCCACTTCCATCCCATCTCCCATCATAAAGATCAAAATGCCAAAATAGCCCCAAGCAAGATGCCGTGGAACGCCTAAACGATTAAAAACCGAGTTATGGTTTGACTGCATGTTTTTTTATTTAAATTTCAAGTAAAATATTTTCTTTCATTTTTCTTTTTGGGCAGGGGATTACATTCATTTTAATACAGGTCTATAAGGATTGGGCATTACAGTTAAATCTCATCTTAGTAATAGTAAAATCGCACATCGTCTTCTCAGTAACCCCTCGCGTAGAAAGCAGCTTACCCCAATCGTAAAAGTGCTTACTCTCTCAACATCTGGAGTAATAGCAGAAAGTTATTTTTAGCAATATTATATTAATAATTTAACTAAAAAAAGTTTTTTAAAGAAAATAAAACTAAAGGAAAGTTTTTTAAATCACATTTTTAAATAAAACGTTTTCAATACTAACCTGAGCTGATGATTTTAAAAGATTCACTTAAATTAATGATTCAATTTTACAAATGCACTATGGGTCTTTTTGTTGGACTAGCAGGTTGCAACTTATAGATATAAAAAAGGACAAGACATATAAACTTGCCTTGTCCTACTGTGTCGGGATGACTGGATTCGAACCAGCGACCACACGCCCCCCAGACGTGTACTCTAACCGGGCTGAGCTACATCCCGAGCCTTTAATTGGTATGCAAACAGGTGCTCACATTCTCCAAAAACGTTGCGCGAAAGTAGTTAAATAAGCCGTTTTATCAAAATTTAATCAGGACTGTTTCAAATGCTTATCAGATCATTTTATTACAGGCCAGCCGTTTCTGTAAACCACTCTTTTTATATACATAGCGCGGCTGTAGTCTTTCTTTTTAAATCTTTCCATGGCATTACCATGGTACACAATCCTCTTTCTGCCCCGCTTATCTGCAATCAGCGAATTATGGCCGGGTGCATTTACGGTTTCGTCTTTTTCAATTATGACTGAGTTATTATCTTTTTTATACTCACCGTATGTTTGAAACGGGCCTGTAGCTTTATCAGAGCGGGCAACCATTACCGCATAATTGGCTTCAAGGCCACAGCAGTTATCACCGGAATAATACAGGTAGTATCTTCCGTTATGATAATCTACCCATGCACCTTCTACAAGTTTGTCGTAACGCTTTTCTTTGTTTACATAAATAACTTCTATAGGAGTTGAACCAGGTTTAAAAGATGCCCAGTCATTATTCATTTCCTGCACTTTTATTGGCTCATGCGCCGAACCCCAGTACAGCAATTTCTTGCCTGTAACAGGGTCCACAAATGCCATAGGGTCAATATTCACAAAATTATTTCTGTCAGTAGAAGAACCTTTTATCAATGGCATCCCTTTATCAATAAACGGCCCCTGTGGCTGATCAGCATAAGCAACGCCAATGCATTTGGGAGAATCCTTATTCATTGACGCGGAATAAAGCATCACGAATTTTTTAAGAGCATCATCATAAAAAACATGCGGTGCCCAAAAATCCACTTTTCCCCAGGATGGCTTATGAGGCAGCGCATCGGCAAGGGCTTCCCAGCTTTTCAGATCAGGAGAAACAGCCACCTGTATATTTTTACCATTGCCATTGGTAGCATAAGCGTAATAGCTGCCGCTGTAATAAAGAACTGTAGGGTCAGGAAAATCAAAAGGGAAAACCGGCGTGCTGGTGATTTTTGGAGAACATGCTGCTGCCATTACCGCCATTACCAGCAGTATGCAAAATTTATTCATAAAAACATTATTTTTTTAAAACTGCTTCTTCATAAATCTTACTTAGGATTTTACCATTTTTAAAAGTGGCAGATTTGATCAGAACAGGAGCCGTTACTTTAAAAGGACCGGTATATAATTTAGAAGTGGCGGTGGGTTCGTTGCCGTCAAGCGTGTACCTGATTTCTGGCTTAAAGCTGTTTGTTTTAAAACTTATAACTGCCGTGTTTGAAGCGCTGTCGTAATTTGTGGTTTGCCAAACGTTATAGGCGCTTTTTGCGTAATTGATGCCTTCCAACTCATAGCGTTGGTATTGTTTTTCCATTCTTCTGGAAAAGTCATCCCAATTCTTTAATGCAGCGGGTGTCCAGCCTGTTTCGGCCACCGCGGCTGCGCGTGGAAAAGTCATGTACTCAGCTCTTTCTGGTGTGTGTATGAATTCTCCCCACACATTGCCCTGCACCCCCCTGATGTATTTGGTTTGTTCGGGAGTTAGCTCTTTATCAAACGGCTCAAAAGAGTAAACTCTTTCAAGGGTATTGATGGTTCTGCCTGTAAATCCAATAGGTTCCAGAGAAGGCAGCCCCTGGTGATAGTCCAGGTAATAAAAATTATTCGGTGCCATTACCACACTATTGCGCTGTTTTGCTGCTTCCAGTCCGCCTTTGGTTCCACGCCAGCTCATTACCCAGGCATTGGGCGCCAGTCCGCCTTCCAGTATTTCATCCCATCCAATAATGTTTCGGTTTTTAGTCATCATGAATTTTTCAATGCGCTTTACAAAATAACTCTGAAGCTCATGTTCGTCTTTCAGACCTTCATCTTTAATTCTTTTCTGGCATTTGGCACAGGCCTTCCATCTGTCTTTAGGCGCTTCATCTCCTCCCATATGAATTACGGGCGAAGGAAAAATTGCAGCAACTTCGGTCAGCACGTCCTCTAAAAACTCAAATGTTTTTTCATTGCCTGCACAAAATATTTCTTTTTGAATGCCCCACCTGGTAAGGGTTTGAAATGGGCCGCCGGTGCACGACAACTCAGGGTAAGCAATCAAAGCAGCGGTTGAATGACCGGGCATTTCAATTTCAGGCACAATGGTTACAAATCTTTCGGCAGCATATCTTACAAGCTCCCGCGCCTGTTCCTGTGTATAATATCCGCCGGTTGGTGTGCCGTTTAGCTTTCCCTGAACGTATTCTGTTTCTGTGCGCCACGCGCCAATATCCGTCAGCCGCGGGTATTTTTTTATTTCAAGTCGCCAGCCATGGTCTTCAGTTAAATGCCAGTGAAAGGTATTCATTTTATGCATGGCTATGTAATCAATGAACTTTTTTAAAAAATTCATTGAGAAATAATACCTGCCGCAGTCCAGCATCAACCCACGCCATTCGAAGCGTGGCTTGTCTGTAATTTCTACTGCAGGCAATGCGATAGTTGCTTTGGCCAGTTCGTTTTGCGTAACAGGCAATAACTGTATAATGGTTTGTATTCCATAAAAAACGCCGTTAGCGTTTTGCGCTTTTAAAATAATTCCGTTATTTTTTACTGCCAGATGATAACCTTCAGTGCCCAGCGAATCAGCTGCATTTTTTGAAGTAATGACAATGCTGTTTGATCCAGCGGCATTCCCTGCTATCACAGGAATGTTTTTCCCGGTTTTTTCTTTGATCTCCGTTGCAAGCATGTCTGCTACCTGTTTATAGCTTATGTTACCCGGCTCAGTATAAATTTTTGTGTTTGCCGATAAGGAGAATGTTCCCGGCAAAGCTTTTAATGAAGCAGGTTTTGGAATGATTGAGATTTCCTGTTTTAACTGAGCAAATGTAGCAACAGTTGTTACCAGAAGACAAGATAGTAAAATACTTTTTTTCATACTTAATTTTTGATTTACAGCAGTCCTGAACTATATTATTTAGACAACTGCGGTTGTATAAATTTTATATCTGTGATTGAGATTTAAAAATATTTATAAAGATGCATTGCTTCGCAAACGCATCCGTACGGATACGCTTATAATGATTCATGATCAATTTTTACACTCTTGGTTCCCAGCCTTTTTCGTAAGAACGGCTCCACAATTGCATAGCCTTTGGGTTATTTAAAATAAGGCCGTTTTGTGGATTAGTGTGTAAAGTAACGGATGTACTATTGAGCATGTTCTGAATATGAAACCCATCAAGCAATCCCGAGGGGTTTGAGTTCGCATCGCTTATATAGGTACCCAGACAATTTGATTGCCTAGCAAATGAACCTGCTCTAAAACCCGGCATTGTGCCGCTAAGGGTGATAGCTGTTGAGGCTAACAGAGCCTTTTCTACAAATTCTCTGCGTGTATTCTTGTTTAGTTCCATATTGTTTGTGAATGCTTTAGAAGATAAATAGTCAATTTTGGCATGTAGTGCGGTAACGCACCACTCAAATGTAAACAGTAAATCCTAATTTACCGTAATTAATGATTATATTTTAATTAAAAAATTTAAAGTGGAGCTATGCGTATAACCTTTGTAAAAGAAATTTTGGTGTGCACTTTAATAATTTCGCCCGAAGTCTTGCGTCTTCAGAGTTCTAGCTTATATTCATCCTTTATAAATTTGATGTCCTGGTGTTATATCCTATTGGTTAAATAAATCTTCATCATAATAAAAAACATTTTTACCTGAAACCCTTGCAGGAGAAGTGTAGGGATGTTCATCAGCTTTTCTTTCAGACAGAATGTGCAGAACCTTCCAGCCTGCGGCTTTCAGATAATCCGAAATCATTGAACGATGGCAACGCCACCAAACAGCCTCTGAACACATATAAGCTGTGCTTGTATTTGTTGCAATTTGCTGCAGGGTTTTAACAGCATTTAGAAATTCATCGGTTTGCATATAATCAGCATACCCACGAAACGAAGCGTTTCTCCAACGAATGTTGATAGTATCTTTCTTTGCAGGTCGTCTTCCACCCAAAGCTTCTATATGTGTATAGGCGATATCATTTTTCTGCAATGCTATATCTAAAGCACACTTATTAAAATGCGGGTATTTGCGCGACGATGGAAAGCGTCGCACATCAATTAAATGTGTTACATCAAAACTTTTCAGCATTTGTATAAAATCATCGCTGGTGTGCGTGGAGTGCCCAATGGTGTAAACCCTATGTTGCTGATCGTTCAATGGTAGTATTTTTCTCAAGCAATAGATATTATTTTACCCTAACATTCTGTATAATCATCTTTGAATATACCGTTAAGGCCGATAATAGAATCAATATATATTTTAATGCCTCCAAATAATACAACATACAACCTGCCATCTTCCACATCTATTTCCATAATGGTTCCATTCGCGCGTTCTATGCCTTCACTGTCGAAAAGAATGCGCACCTCATCGCCTTTCTCCATGTGCTCTTTTAAAAGCGCTGCAAAGCTTTCATTTGCCTTAAGTGTTTGCCTTTGATCCATAGTAAAAATTTAAACAGTACATGTTACTTAGTTCTCATACACCCAATTGTTCCCTGCCTTCCGGCGTAAGCATTTCAAAGTTCCATGGCGGGTCGAATGTGAGATTAATAGCAATGTTACTATCAGGAAATACTATTTCCAATGCATTTCTTACGCCATTGGTTATGGCTTCTCCCATAGGACAATGTGGAGTTGAAAGCGTCATGGTCACAACCAATTCCTCTTCCTCTTTAAATTCAATATCATAAATGAGGCCGAGATCAACAATGTTGACAAAAAGTTCAGGATCTATTACCTGGTACAGCGCATTTTTAGCAGCGGTCTTTCTTTCAAAATCTTTATCAGAGGGTAATATTATCATCTTTCCCGGTTCTCCTCAGGTATTTTTGTTTTATGCAATAAGGTTTTCATTACGTTATAACTATACAAAACTGCTACGATGAGCCATAGGACCAAAGCTAACTGAATAACCGGAAGGCTTTTGGTAATAATGCCCACACCCAGCAACAAAACTGCGGAAATAAAAAACCAAAACTGCCACTCAACCAACCTCTCATCATACAATTGTTTGGGTAATGGTACTTTTACTTTTCCTGAAAGATTTTTATAATGTCCGTTCCATACAATGAACGGCAATGTTTTAAACGTTTTCCCTAAAATAATGCCCGTTATCCATCCCATAAATAAAAACGATCCATACAAGATGGCCCATTCCGTGCCTGTAAAAAGCCAAACGGCGGGAATCAGCAACACACTAATTAATAAACACGCGAATGATATAAATGTATGCCGCATCATCATGTCAATCTTTTTCCTGATCCTTTTCCGATACGCGTCAAACAAATATAACAGCCAGCATGCAATACCAGCAGCCATCAGCACTGCATATAGCAAAACACGATCTGTTAATCCCGTAAAATAACCATCAGCTATAAACAATATCAGTGCTGCATTCTGTAAAATTATCGCATACTTCAACAGGTATTCTTTTGTTGATTTAGCCAGTAAAAACATGGGCACCAGCTTTGTGCTTACCCCGGCAATTAATTGAAGAAACCACCCCGCCAGGCCCGCGTGGGCATGAAGTTTAAGAATATCCAAGTGGTTTTTTTCAAAAAAAGGATGGCTTAGATTAATAGCAAGTAACAAACCTGCCACAACTGTGAATAGCAACCATAAAGCAGAGCTAAGAAGATACACTTTCTGAATGCTATAACGGCGGCAGACTCTGCTTGTAAGCAACACATTAATGGTATATAACAATGCCGACCCAACCACAAGCGCCCCACCGGTAATCATCATTTTACCGGTAGAAAAATTCCAGAACGTGTACACAAGCATGATTACGCCTGAAGTGAGTGTGTACCACGAAAGAGATGCTATTTTTTCACTAAAAAGATCCTGCTCGCAAATAACAGGCAGTAGTTGGTGGGCAGCGCCAAAAATAATCATGGTGCCCCAGCCCAATGCTGCCATGTGTACGATGGCCAGCAAATTGGGATTAAAATAATGCATGGTAAGACTGGCCGGGCTTAACAGCATCATTACACAAAGGCAAAAAAAAGCAACAGTGCCTGTTGCATAAAACGGCAGCACTGCGCGCCCTGAAGGAGCTTTGCCTATGTTAATCTCAGCCATTATTTAAATGCACTTTTAGCTTTGCTTAAAGATCAGCATTTTTACATTGCCGTCTTCAATATGATGTATATGCACCTGAAACTGCTTATCTGCCAGCTCTTCTAAAAGATATACCGGCACGCGCTTATGATGAATATATAAAGCATTGCCTGGAGGCAATGCTTTCAGTTCGGCCAAAATGGTTTGCATTGGCCCTGGCATTTCCAGCCCTCTCACATCTATTTCTTTTATTTGTGGATCACTGAACTGTTGGCGCACGGCATTAAAAGACTGCTCATCATCCATCATCACTTTATTTTCACCCAGTCGCGCAGCATGCGTTTTATTTTTCTTTTTCAAAAAATATGTATGAAATTCTTTCTCGTCTATAGCTTCCACATAACTGGCTTCTGTTTTTTCTTTTTCCAACAAATGAATTAAAGGTGTTGGAATAAATGAATTGACGATACAAAGTATTTTCCCTTCGGAAACTTCTTTAAATTTTTGCATGATGTTTTTCAGCGGATCTGTTCCCGTTTCTATTACCGGCCTTACATCAAACCGTGTAATATCAGCTTCGGAAGCGGCGCTTAACCATGAAGGCTTTTCCATATTTTTTGTTGAAGTGCCTGTAAGCGATGCCTTGCTATCAACGAACTGATAACCCAGCGGTTGTAATACTTTTATGAAATCTTGAACACTGCAGCCACCCATTTTTGCTGCCTCAGCCACTGTAACCCTTGATGCCATTACTTTTCTTAGAACTGGATTTTCTAATCTTTTAAGTGGTGGTGCAATGGTTGCTATGGCATCTATACTTGCTTTATCATGGCGTATGATGTCTGATATTTTTGTATGAGCATTGAAGTTCATGTTTCATAAGTTTTTACCTGTTTTTCCAAAATTCATCATCGTAATCTTCTTCGGCATTATGTTCACGGCTGTTTTGCATTGCCACGCCAATTCTTTCCATCTCTTGTGTAGTAAATTTTTTTTCAAGATGTGGAAATACGATGCGCTCTTCGTAACGCGTATGCTCTTCTACAAAATCTGCCAGGTCTAAAAAATCTTTTTCATTTACATTGATGCCTGAAATGATATCTGCAAATTTTGCTGTGAGAATAATATGATCATCGGCCACTTTTTTAATTAGCGCATCCGTTTGATCAAAAAATAAAAGCGTGTCTTCTTCCTGCTGGTGTGGCTGCAAATGGTTTTCCCAAAACCATCTGGCGTACCTGCTGATTCTTTCTATAGGAGTGTTTAAATGTATGCCCCACCTTATCTTCCAGCAAAATAAAAGCGCCCCGTGGTGCTCTTTGGAAAAACCTACAATATTTTTGTTTCGTTTGATTGGCTTTGCGTTCATAAATATTAATTGAGTGTTTGTAAAAATCTGGTACCCGAAAGAAGCAGGAAAAGTAGTTTAAAAAATTCTAAAACAACAAACCACATGTGCAATTTTGAAGCTGCCACTTCTTTTCCATTTATCTGGCTGACGGCTCGTGCATTTAAAACGGGCAAAAGCCAGAACGTTTGTACCAATAAAATAACTACAATCATCACCAGCAGGTAAACCAACAATTGCGGTGCCTGAATCTTAAAAAAATAAAAAAAACCGCCTAATAATAAAACAAATACCCATTCGATTCTGTTCAATATCGTAAAGATCAATTTACCAATGGATAAGGCAACGGGCATGGTAACACCTGCCGCCCTGAATTTTACCCACGACTCAAAAAAACTGATGCTTAAAATGAAGCCTGCCCATATAAAGATTATCGGGATGATCAATTTCATGAAGAAGCGCTTAATATTTCTTTTAAAATAACAGCCTGATTTTGTTGCTCATCTTTAGCCGCATACAGTAGCGTAACCGTACTATGTTCTTTTACAATTTTCCTTAACATTTCAACAGCGCTGCCTGATTGTAATTCTGCTTTATATTTCTTTTTAAATGCAGACCATTTTTCTTTTTTATGGCCGAACCATTTACGCAGTTCTGTGGAAGGCGCAACTTCTTTCAGCCATTCATCCACAACGGAGTTATCTTTTTTTACACCGCGTGGCCATAGTCTGTCTACCAAAACCCTGTAACCATCATCTTTTACAACCGGCTCATAAACCCGCTTAATTTTTACATCTTTCATGATATTATGCTTCTAATGTAAGCGCTCTTGGAAACAAAATATTATTTTCTAGATGAATGTGCTGGTGCAGGTCATTCTCAAATTCCTTCATTTTTTCAAAAAGGTAAGTATAAGAGTTGCATGCATTTTCAGGCAGGGAATAATTATTGGTAAGTTTGCGGAAATAAGTAAGGTCTTCGCCGGATATGGCGTGCTCCCGCTGCATCATCATGATCGGCTGTTTAACAGAGTTGCCGGCAGCATCAAGCTTTTTATTTTCTCTTTTTGCAGCAACCGCTTCTTTAATGGCGGGGAATAATATCTGCTCTTCTTTAGCCATATGATTCATCAAGTCCTGCAGAAAGTGCTGTACGCTTTGTGCAAGTTTGTTCAACTCCGGTTGATGATCGCCATGGCGCTGCGCTACTTTTACAGCCATGCCATAAACCACATCAGCATTTTCTTTTACATACCTGTGATGCGTGTTCACAATATAATCTGTCAGAAAATCAAGCTCCCATTTGTTATAATCCTGAGAGGCAGATACCTGTCCTTTCTCAACTTCCTGCAAGGCGGCCTGAAGATTTTCTTCGCTTATGCCAGCTTCCTGACTGGCTTCTTTCAGGGTTTTAGAACCCCCGCAGCAAAAATCAATACCCATTTTTTTAAACACGTCTGCCTTGCGAATATCTTTTGCCGCTATTTCACCAACCGTTTCGCCATTTTGTGAAGCGCCACGTTTGGCAATACGCACTTTCCAGCGTGCGGGTCCTTCTTCCAGATAGTCCCAGGTAAAAATATTTCCGCGCTCTCCCAACAACTGGTAGTATAACGGCTTGGGGTCATGATCGTTGTCTATTACAAATTCTTCGCCTGCATCCAGTGCATCAAAATGCTGGAAGATAGTAGGGTGCTTCAGCTTGGGTTCAATTTGAGTTACGTCTAAAACGTCTGTTGTTATCATATACTTATTTTTAAAAATTATGAATTAATATATTCAGATACTATTATCTTCTTTACGATTAAAAGAATTTAACGCTTCAATAGTAAGGTGCGTCTTCCTACGGGCTGATCTTTGAACTGATTTAAGGTTGCTTTTTTGTAAATAGTATATAGGGCATTTCTGGCAGCTTTATATTCTGCATGTATCGGGCAGGGATTTTTTTCTGAACAATATTTTAATCCCACACCACAACCTTTAAACATCTTATCGCCATCTATTGCAATTACAATATCAGACAGCGATGCCCTGGTATCTTTCTCCAGCATATAAAATCCACCATAACGGCCTTTTGAAGATTGCAGGAAACCCTGCTTGCTTAAGTTCTGCAAAATTTTACCAATAAAAAGTTCGGGAGAACCAATTTTTTCTGAGATCTCCTTGATATTGACTACCTGCCCGGTTGCAGATTTCTGCGCCAGATAGATCATTGCCCTAATTGCATATTCGCAGGTTTTTGAAAGCATAATATTCAAATTCTGCACAAAGATAAAGGCAAAATTTTAAATCAGACAAAAAAGTATGAATTAAATTGGCTTACTTTTTTTTACGCAGATCTTCGTCATTAAATACAATCTTGTAAGCCAGTACTGTAGCCGCTGTGGCAGCTATAAAAAAGAGAATTATGGCAAGACCGGGATAACCAAAGATGGTAAATGTAGTAGGAACCCTTACCAGCATTGCAGCTCCAATGATCATGGCCGCAATGATAAGACCGAGGGTAATACGGTTAGCAACTTTTTGAAAACCATCGGTAAACCGCTTTTCGTCAATTGCATCTACCTTTATACTAAACTCGTTACTGGCAAGCCGCTCCATAATAGTATTGAGGCGTTTGGGCATATTCTCAGCAAACTTCTTCCCTTCAATTAACGTGAGGAAAAGATTTTCTGGTTTTAAATCTGCCATAAATTTTTGATGCAGCAATTGTTCAACGTAATCTCGTACGGCTTTTTGGAAATCGTAAGAAGGGGTAAGCGTGGCTACAATCTGATCCATATTCAGCAGTATTTTGCCAAGTATGTTAAGTTCCACCGCTATTTTAATATCGTGCATGGCAGCAATGCGGTTCATCTGCATGATCAGCCTGCCTGTATCCATACCTTTTGCGGCCATATCCTGCCTGTCCATCATTACCCGGTTGACGTGTTTTTGAAAATTCAACAGATCAGAATCATTATCATACTGGCTTACCTTCAAAAGCGCTTCTGTCATGGCGTCGCCGTCCATTTTACTAATAGCAATCAACAGTTTTAATAAATGGTCCTGCATATCAGGACTGAATTTTGCCACCATACCAAGGTCTATCAGCGCGACTTTGTTATCACGGGTTAAATGTACATTACCCGGGTGCGGGTCTGCATGTGCAAAGCCATCCACTATAATTTGTTTCAGATAACTTTTCACCAGTTCATCAACCAGGGGTCTGAAGTCGGTATCGGTTTTTTCAACGCCCGTAATTTTTGTTATCTTTTTACCTTCCACAAAATCCATCGTCAACACCCTCGAAGTACAATAGTCCATCACAGGCTGTGGTATGATGATGTGCTTAAATTCGGTTAGATTTTTTCCAAGTGTAATCAGGTTTTGAGCTTCTTTCGTATAATCCAGTTCATTCAGCAAAATATGTCGCAGTTCATCAATCACATCATTAAGTGCATATTGTCTGGCTATTTTAAAATGCTTTACGGCAAGCGCCGTCATACTTTTAACGGTATCCAGGTCTTCAATAAATTTTTTACGCATGCCCGGCCGCTGCACTTTTACAGCCACCGGTTTCCCCGAATTAAGCGTGGCCTTATGCACCTGCCCGATTGATGCACTTGCCATTGGCTTAGGATCGAATGAGCTGAATAGTTTAGAAATTTTTACGCCAATCTCATCTTCAATAATTTGCTGCACTTTTTCGTATGGCACTTCATCCACGTCGTCTTGTAAGCTGGCCAGGGCCTGCAGGTAGGAGTCTGGCAAAATATCAGGACGCGTGGAAAGCAGCTGACCCAGCTTTACATAAGTGGGGCCCATTTTTTTCAGGTCTTCTACAAGTTCTTCGGGTTTTTCATAGCTATTCGTTTCTTGTGTTTCTTCAGATATTTCTCCAAAAGCATTTTCGCCTGCAGACTTCACTATATCGCTGCTCCAGTACTTTAAGGTAAAACCTATAAACTTGCGGTATCGCTCTGCTGTTTCTGGTAATGACATAGTTGACTTTTTAATACAGATTTTAAAATTATAGAGAATTGATTAGCCCGTCGGTCAAATTTTTCCACTGTATTTTGCTAAATACAAAAACACTGCCAGTAGCCACCAATGAGTTTCTAATCTTATCAGTAACTGCCACTCCTTTTATATTGGGCTTTTCATTTCTGCCATGTACTTCTGCAAAAACTTCGTTTCCCCTTTGCCCTATAATAAATGTACTCGATGCTTCACTTGTAAAAAAATGGGCCACGTCCCGATCATTATTTAATGGACAGGCATCCGGCCTTACGATGATACTCAGGAAGGCTTCGCCTTCATTACGTTCTTCTGTAATTTGCTGTACCCTCACCCAGTCATCCCCATCACCAGATGGGTTATCAGGGCCGGGAATATTAATGCGGAAATAATCTTTTTCCTGTGCTTCTCTTTCTACTGGTTCACCTTCCTGTCCGTATAAAGTAAATTTAGCAAGCGCTTCTCCCGCGTATTGTTGCCAATTGTTTACCAGCAATAGTTTATTACGAAGTGCATCATAAGCATTGGCTGCTTCCTGAGTTATTGAAAAAGTTTTTGAGCAAGCTACATCCAATGAGGCGCCGCTGTGCTGGTG
>JAFAFV010000213.1 GCA_023423285.1 Bacteroidota bacterium | reverse complement strand
TTTCATTTCCACCTGCGCCACGGCGGCAATAGAGGCCAGGGCCTCGCCGCGAAAACCCATGGTTTTAATGTGGAACAGGTCGTCAATGTTTTTGATCTTGCTGGTGGCGTGGCGTTCAAAGCACATGCGGGCGTCAGTTTCGCTCATGCCGCTGCCGTTGTCAATTACCTGTAGCAGTGTTTTGCCCGCGTCGTTCACAATCAGTTTAATTTCCGTTGCGCCGGCATCCACAGCGTTTTCCAGCAGCTCCTTCACGGCGCTGGCTGGCCGCTGAATCACCTCTCCTGCTGCTATCTGATTGGCAATATTATCCGGTAATAAAACGATTTTGTCAGGCACTGCTCTTTGCGATTTTTTTGAACAGGTAAAGGTACGATAATTTCGTGCAAAGCCTCAACGATTACGACGAATGCAACGAAATTACTTACCGGTATTACTTTGCGCCCATAGCTCCTTCGCGTTCTTTGCTCGAAATCAAATTCTTTTTAATTTGTGCAGGATAGTAAGTGAAAACTACGGTTTGCTAATCCATGGTTTTTATCAGGAGGGAGCGACTGTAGTTTAGCTGAAAATTTAAATTATGAGAAAAATTTTTATTATCTCTCTTTGCCTATTATGTGTCTTAGCCCAATCACAATCATCTTCTGATTCCATTGTAGAGATGATTTCCGGCGACATATCAAACCTTTCCTCAAACGGGCAATCAATGTTCAGGATTCAGGCCTTGCCGGAAGATAGCGGCTATCATTCGCCTGATGCTGCTCATCTTGAGCTTTATTCATTAGCAGATTATCCTGAAAATTATGTCTCCGTTCAGGAAAAGGCCGCATACTTTCCTGGTGCGAAAAGAATTTCAATTCTGTTTTACGTTTCAAAACACATCAGGGCGGACAATTTGAGATATTATATTGAGGAAAACGATCAGACAAAAATTATAGATTGGCAAGTATTGCCAGATATGAGGCCAACGCGCACTGAAAATGAATTCAATATTTATGAATTAAAAAATATACCCGCTGAAAATCGGTTTCTTAAAATCGGTATTTATAGCATTAAAGAACCGGGGCTTGTATTATTTCAAACTACAAGCACAATTGCATTATCAAAACCAATACTCGCTGCAATTTTTACTTTTCAAAACAAGAAATCCGATATAACAAAAGATAATGAAGGTAAAGAACTTCGTATTTATGGTTCGAAAGTAAAAAATATTGACGGCTTAACTTTTAGTAGTGACGAAATCATTTCCGGGCATACAGTTTTTATGAAAACAAATAATGCTCCACAACTATTTAAGCTTTTTATTGAATACGGAAAAGAGCGGGATGATTATATGTTTTACGAACCTAAGTGGATAAAATTGTCACTCTTTGAACCTATGACGGCCCTTGAAGATAGCATGAGGGCGCTGGGCTTTAATTACAAAGCTGAGCTTCGAAGGGATTTACTCAGGCCTGATTCAAAACATGAGATGTTTTTATACTACAATTACAATATTAACTTTCCTGAAAACTTTAAAAAATTCGACTATCAATCAAACAAAATCATATTTACCAAAAACTATAAACTGAGTTGGAAAGATTTTTTGGCGATAGGTTTTATTTTTGGACTACCTACAGTGCTTGCTGCATTGGTATTCTTCATGTGGTACAAAAACAAACAAAGAAGAAAGTTGCAGTCCCAAAAATTTGCGACCGCCGAAGCCAAACTCAAACTCCAATCCATCCGCTCGCAGCTCAACCCGCATTTTATCTTTAACGCGCTGGCAGGCATTCAAAACCTGATGCATAAAAAAGAAACGGAAAAAGCAAACGAATACCTCGGTACTTTTTCACGGCTCACGCGCAACGTGCTGGATGATTCGAATAAAGAAGTGATCACGCTCGACAATGAAATAAAATTGCTGGGCGATTATTTAAAAATGGAGCAACTGCGTTTCGGGTTTCAGTACAACATCAAAACTGACGAAACGCTGGACAGGCATAATATTGAAATACCCGCTATGCTTTTACAACCTTTCGCAGAAAACGCGGTGAAGCATGGCATCGCGCATTTAAAAGAAAACGGACTCGTTGAAATTGAATTTAAAAAATCTGCAAACGACCTCGTGATGAGCGTTTCAGACAATGGCGCCGGGTTTGATGCGAACGGTTCTTACAACGGCATGGGGCTGCAATTATCCAAAAACAGGATATCTTTACTCAACACAATTTATAAAACCACGCCGCTTGATTTACAGATCAATTCATCGCCAAAAGGTACCAAAGCGGTTATCACTTTGCCAAACTGGCTATCATGAAAGCAATCATTGTCGACGACGAATTGCATAATATTGAAAACCTTGCAGCGATCCTGCAAAAGGTCAGTCAGGAGGTTACCATTGCAGGTACGGCAGATAATATTGCAGCGGCTGCCAAACTGATCGCGGAAAAAAACCCGGAGCTTGTTTTCCTTGATATTCAAATGGGCAGTGAAACCGGTTTTGACCTGTTACAGCGCATCCCTCAACGCAATTTTGAAGTGATCTTTGTAACTGCTTATGATAAATACGGCATCCAGGCCGTGAAGTACGCCGCGCTGGATTATATATTAAAACCCATTGATATTGACGAGTTGCAACTCGCTGTTAAAAAAGCACGACATAAGATCGCTTCCCAACAAAACAACCGTCAGCTCGATTTTTTAATGGAGTACATCAAACAAAATGATAAGCCCGCGAAGATCGCGCTGCCGCAGCAAAACGAAATACGGTATGTGGCGGTAAAAGATATTGTTCGTTGCGAAGCTAACAACGCTTACACTTATTTTTATTTCGTAAACAGAGATAAAATTCTCATATCAAAACCCTTGAAGGAATACGAAGAATTACTGGCGCCCCATGGGTTTATCCGCGCGCATCAATCACATCTTGTGAACCCGGCGTTTGTAAAAAGCCTGCTGAAAGAGGATGGCGGTATTTTACTCATGAATGACGGAACAAAAATCCCAGTGTCGAAGGCGAGAAAGGATTTTGTGAAGGATTCATTATCCAAAAGCTAAAAATTTTCACGTAACAGCACAACGATTATTAAGAGCGCAACGAAATTGCCTGCTGATAAAACTTGGTTCCTGTTGCCGCTTGGTGTTCTTTGCGTGAAATCTTACAAATAAAACCCTCTGCCGCATAATTTCGTCTGTATAAAAACGTTATTGTCCGTACAGGGTGGATTTTATTGATATTCCTCTACATTTGTAGCGTACCTCATTAAATATGTAATCGTAATGATCAGGAAGTTTTTGTTTTTAAGTCCGTTAGTGATTTTCTTGTCTTTTTTAACTAATGCACAGTATCATAGCAGGCCTCAGGCAAACCATTGGGTAGACAGCGTGTATAAAAGCCTCAGCAACGACCAGCGGATTGCGCAACTGATGGTAGTTCGGGCGCACAGCAACCTGGGGCCGGATCATGTGGCAAAAGTGGCAGATGAAATACGCAGATATAATATCGGGTCCTTGTGTTTTTTTCAGGGCGGGCCGCTTAGGCAGGCTCATCTTACAAATTATTATCAAAGCATTGCCAAAACGCCGATCCTTGTTACCATTGACGGCGAATATGGCCTGGGCATGAGGCTTGACAGTGTGATCAAATATCCATACCAAATTTCAGTGGGCGCAATGGTCAATACTGATGCGGCTTACCAAATGGGCCTGGCCGTGGGCGAGCAGCACAAACGCCTGGGTGTGCATGTGAATTATGCGCCTGTGGTAGATGTGAACAATAATCCTAATAATCCTGTTATTGGCTTCCGTTCGTTTGGGGAAGATAAATACCGCGTAGCTAAAATGGGCATTGCCTATATGAAAGGCATGCAGGACGAGGGCATCATGGCATCGGCCAAGCATTTTCCCGGCCACGGAGATGTAGAAGTAGACTCTCATTACGATCTGCCCGTGATCAACAAAACCCGCAGCCAGTTGGAAGAAATGGAGTTGTATCCTTTTCGGGAGATTATAAAAGCCGGCGTACAAAGTGTTATGGTGGCGCACCTTTCCATTCCCTCTATTGATAACGGTAAAAACAGGGCTACTTCTGTTTCTAAAAATGCAGTAAATGGCCTGTTGAGAACAGACTTGGGATTTGAAGGCCTCACCTTTACCGATGCGCTTGAAATGAAAGGCGTGGCCAACTATTTTCCCGGCGGAACTATAGCAGTAGAAGCTATTATTGCCGGAAATGATATGCTTTGCCTGCCGGAAAATGTACAGGTAGCCATCAATGCCATAAAAGATGCGATTAAAAAGAAAAGAATTACCTGGACAGATATTGAAGAAAAAACGAAAAGAGTATTGCTGGCCAAGTATAATTTAGGCCTTTATCAAACCCAGAGAGTAGAAACCAGCAACCTATTGGCTGACCTTAACGCAAAAACCAGCCAGATCAGGGAAATGATTGCGCAACAGGCTTTGACCGTGGTAGCTTTTCAAAGCCCTAACACCTTTAGAGATGATTTTGTATCGCTGCCATTACAAAAGGGAAAGAAAATTGCATACGTGGCTTTTACTAAAGTAGGCGCAAGCACCACGCTTGGCAGTATTTTAAAAGATGACCTGGCGGCTGATGTGTTTACGATTGATTATAATGCAGCCGTTGGAGCCGGCGGACAGGTAGTGAAAAAAATAGAACAGGGAAGGTACGATGCAGTCATTATTGGCTTTCACGATCTTGCTCTTCGTAAGGGCAGCAGCAATTACGGCATTACCCAAAGCGCCATACAAAACTGGTACAGCCTGAATAAAACCAACGCCATTACAATGGTTTTTGGCAACCCGCTGGCCATGTCATCTTTTTGTACAGCAAAAAATTTAGTGGGTGTGTATGAAGATGATGCCGTTTTTCAAAACGTGGCAGCCAACTGGCTGAAAGGCGGTTTTGAAGCTACGGGCACTTTGCCTGTAACAGTTTGTAACTGGAAAGCGGGCCATGGCATTAAAATGAACAAAACCGCTTATCAGCCGATTGGTGATGAAAAATTTGCCGCCGTAGATTCCATTGCTGTGGAAGGCATTAAAAACCATGCTTACCCCGGTTGCGTGATATTGGCAGCCAAAGACGGCGAGATCGTTTACCACAAAGCTTTCGGCAATTATGAATATACTTCTACTGCAAAACCAGTGGAATTGTCAAGTATCTACGATCTGGCTTCTATTACAAAAACCTCTACCGCCACACTGGCTATTATGAAGCTGATTGAACAGCGTAAGGTAGACCTTAAAAAAAAACTTTCTGATTACCTGCCCTGGACGCGCCGTACCAACAAGGCTGGTCTTACCTTAGAAAATATCATTTTGCACCAGGCTGGCATGGTGCCTTTTATTGGTTTTTATAAAGAAACGGTTGACTCTGCCGGTAATCCCAAACCAGAGCTGTACCGCACCAGTCCGCAACAGGGTTTTACAACACAAGTTGCGCGCAACCTGTACCTCCGCAACGACTGGAAGGATACCATCTGGAAAAGAATTTTAGACAGTCCCATCACACCGCAGGGCAAAAAATATGTTTACAGTGATAATGATTTCTGGTTTTTAGGACAAATTGTAGAGCAGGTAACCGGCACCCCGCTTGATGTGTACATGCGCGAGAATTTTTATGAACCTATGAACATGAATACAACAGGTTATAAACCGCTCAACCGGTTTGAGTTGCAACAAATCGTTCCGACTGAAGAAGAAATAGGTTTTCGCAACCAGCTGATACAAGGCACTGTGCACGATGAAGGTGCAGCGCTGGGCGGCGGTGTGGCAGGCCACGCGGGTTTGTTTTCTAACGCCTATGACTTGGGAAAACTATATCAAATGCTGTTGAACGGTGGTGAGCTCAACGGCAGGCGCTACCTGAACTGGGAAACAATTCAGACCTTTACGGCTTATCAAAGCCCCATCAGCCGCAGGGGTTATGGTTTTGACAAACCTGAAAAAGACAATGCAACGCGCACCTATCCTTACCCCAGTAAATTGGCATCGCCCGGCACTTACGGGCATACAGGGTTTACAGGCACCTGCGTTTGGGTAGATCCCGTTCACAACATCCTTTACATTTTTCTTTCCAACCGTGTCAATCCCACGCGCAATAATCCCCGCCTTGGCTCAGGAAGCATCCGTGGCAATATTCAGGATGCTATTTACACGGCGCTTGGCGTGGGTGGTTAATTAAAATATCTCTTTATATAACCTGATGCTGTTGAGCGATCAATGCAGACAATAACTTGTGCACTAAACCGCCAGTAAAAAGGAATTTTTTCATTGCAAAACATCTTTGTAAATGATTAAAGTTTTAATTAACTATATTGACGCTGACTGTGCTGGAGACTGTGTTTTAAAGAGGTATTATTCTTCTTCAAAAGATTACATTTGTAATGGTTGTTTAATATTTGATTGAGTTATTAATTGTTTTGATTATGAAGTTCGCGAACCCCGTAGATGATATTGTAAAACAAATGAAAGATATATTCATGCCCAGTAATAACAGAGGCATGAAAGGAGAAGATCCCTTCCGCTCAGAACTATACAGCAATGCTCAAATGAAAGACCATGGCATCAGGGTGGCCAAAGCGCATAAAGTATTAAAAGATAAGCAGCCCGATAAACTACTCAGCAGGCTTGACGATAATGAAGAAACCATTTTGAACGTTCACAACATACTTGTTGAAACCGTTAAAGACAATAATGATATTGCACCGGCCAGCGAGTGGTTTTTAGATAACTTCTATCTCATCAAAGAGCAGATCAACCTGGCCCGCAAGCACCTTCCAAAAAAGTACAGCCAAACGCTTCCTATACTGGCCAAAGGCAAGTCAAAAGGTTTGCCCCGCGTGTATGATATTGCCTTGGAGATCATTTCACACAACGATGGTCGCGTGGATGTGGCCAATGTAACCACATTCATCAATTCTTATCAAACCGTTACCAAGCTTACACTTGGCGAGCTTTGGGCCATCCCCATCATGCTCAGGCTGGGCATTCTTGAAAATATCCGCCGCATCGCCTCTCATATTGCCGTAGACAGGCTGGATAAAAACATGGCCTCTTACTGGGCCAACCAGTTTTTACAAACCACCAAAAAGAAAACCAGCGATGTGATCATTGTTTTGGCAGAAATGTCAAAAGCATCCATTGATTATACCAGCACTTTTGTGGCCGAATTTACGCGCCGTCTGCAGGGAAAAGGGCAAAATCTGGCTATGCCGCTTACACTGCTGGAACAAACCCTCAACGAAAAAGGCGAAACATCAGAAGAGCTGATTAATATTGAAAACCAAAAACAGGCAGCCAACCAGGTTTCTATTCGAAACAGTATTGAAAGCATCCGGCTTATAAAAACCACAGACTGGCGCGACTTTGTGGAAGACGTGAGCGTGGTACAAAAAATATTGTTTAAGGATCTTGACGGTACTTACGGGCAAATGGATTTCAATACACGCGACCGCTACCGTCATGTGGTGGAATGGGCGAGCAAAAAAAGTGGCCGCCCGGAATACCAGATCGCCCAAATTGCCATTGATCTTGCTAAAGAAGCTTTCGAAAAAAACTACCCGAAAAGGCAGCACCACGTAGGATACTATCTGATTGATGATAAGGGCAAAAAGAAATTGGTTGAAAAAGTTGGTTTTGATTTTTCGTTTCGGGATAAGTTGAAATCCATTCTCAAATACAACCGCATTCTTTCTTACGTCGGCTCTGTGATGCTCCTGACTTACATTGTAAGTGTTCTGGCAGCATTTTATACCTGGAACCATGGAAACCCGGTATGGCTTGCCGTGGTAACGGGCATTTTAAGTTTCGTTGCATTCAGCCAGCTTTTTACCGTGCTCATCAATTGGCTTTCTACCATCATCGTCAGTCCCAAGCCATTGCCAAAAATGAATTACCTGGATGGCATACCTGAGGAAAACAGTGCGCTGGTAGCTGTGCCTTGCATGCTTACCAGCATCAATGGAATTGAAGAGTTGGCCGCAGACCTCGAAATTCGCTACCTGGCGAATACAGAAGACAACCTGTATTTTGCACTGCTTACCGATTTTGCAGACGCTCCCAAGGAAACAATGCCGGATGATGACCGCTTGCTTTCTTACGCTACAGAATTAATCGAGGACCTTAACACGAAATACGTAAAAAAAAGCAGCGATAAATTCTTTTTACTGCACCGACCACGCAAATGGAACGCACAGGAAAAAATATGGATGGCACATGAACGCAAGCGTGGAAAATTAGGCGAACTGAATAGTTTGCTGCGTGGTATGGGGTATGATGATTTTTCACTTATAATAGGCAATATAGATGCGATAAGACATGTGAAATATGTGATAACGCTGGACGCCGATACATTATTGCCGCGGGAAAGCGCCTGGAAAATGATTGCTACCATGGCGCATCCGCTTAATAAACCTGTGATCAATGAAAGAAAGAGGCGTGTGGTAGAAGGTTACGGATTGCTGCAACCGCGTGTGGCCATCAGCCTGCCTACCGGCAACAGTTCATTGTACACCAAAATGCATTCAAACGATTCAGGTCTTGATCCTTACACACAACTGATCTCAGATGTATACCAGGATCTGTTTGAAGAAGGGTCTTTCATTGGCAAAGGAATTTATGATATTGATGTTTTTGAAAAGGTGTTAGGAGATGCTTTTCCCGAAAACCGCATCCTCAGCCACGACTTACTGGAAGGCTCTTACGTGCGTTCAGGCCTGTTAACGGATGTGCAATTGTTTGAAGAATATGTGCCAACCTACTGGGCTGATGTGGCGCGGCGCCACCGCTGGATCAGGGGCGACTGGCAAATTGCCACCTGGGGTATGCCCTGGGTGCCGGATAAAAATAAAAAGATGGTCAAAAACCATCTTTCCGGCCTGTCGCGCTGGAAAATTTTTGACAATCTTCGAAGAAGCCTTGTGCCGGCATCGGTAGTTTTACTGCTCATTATAAGCTGGTTGTTTTTACCCAGGCCTTTATTGTGGACGATTGCGATACTATCCATCTGGTTCATCACTCCTTTAATTGCAGCTATCTGGCATTTCTTTCATAAATCTCGTGATGTGGACATGAGGTCGCATATCAGCGATGTGGGTTCCGGCTTTAGCTTGAACCTTACTCATATTTTGTTCAACATTGCCGTGCTTCCTTTTGAAGCGTGGAAGAATCTGGATGCTATTGTGCGGGCTAACTGGCGCATGCTCATCTCGCGCCGTAAGTTATTGGAGTGGACACCTTCTTCTGTAATGGCGTCAAAAAAACAGAAAGACATTACAGACAGCTATGCTTACATGTGGGGATCCTTATTTATTGTAATTGTTACCATTGCACTTGTATTATATTTTGCTCCGCAGAATATTTTTGTAGCATTGCCTGTTCTTATTTTATGGGCAGCAGGGCCTATGTTTGCCTGGTGGCTTAGCAGATCGTATCAACAAAAAGCTGTCGAACTTTCTGAAGAAAAGAAAGATTTTCTTTATCAGCTGTCACGGAAAACATGGGCTTACTTTGAAGATTTTTTCACGCCGGAGCACAACTGGCTACCGCCGGATAACTACCAGTTACAACCCAGAGAGGCCTTGGCCGCACGCACTTCGCCTACCAATATAGGCCTGGCTTTGCTATCCGGTTTATCGGCTTATGATTTTGGTTATCAAAGCCCAAATTCTGTAATAGAAAATTACCAGAAAACCTTTGCTACACTTAATAGCCTGGAAAGATACAAAGGGCATTTTTACAACTGGTACGATACCATTTCGCTGGTGCCTTTAAATCCGAGATATGTATCAACTGTAGACAGTGGCAACCTTATCGCTTCTTTTCTTACCATGAAGCAGGGATTAATTGAACTACGGGATGCAAAAATTTTCAGCAATCAATTTTATCTTGGACTCAGAGATACCATTTGCGTGGCAAAAAATTATTACGACAAAAAAACACAGTCCTCATTTCACAATATTGAGAACCTCAACAAAACCTTTGTTAACACACCGCCGGCAGGGTTGTTTGAAACGATAAGCGTGCTTAATGTTTTGCTATCCGAAACAAAAGTGCTGAAGGCCGATAAGGCATTACAGGAAAGCGCGGATGGGTGTTACTGGCTCGAAAAAATGGACATGCAGCTTTCGCAAATGCTGGCAGATTTCAACTTCTTAACGCCCTGGGCAAACCAGTTGCCGATTTCTGGCTTTAATGACCTTGATGCGCTAAATGACATACCCAGCTTTATACAAATTTTTAAATATGAAGAAACCATCGTACCTGTAATTGAAAATTTAATTGCACAGTCAAAAGGCTCCGATGATGAGGCGCTTCTTACGGCTATTCTTGCAGACGTAAAATTAGGCAGCCGCAATGCGCTTGAGCAGTTGAGTATGCTGGAGCAGCTTGAAAATGAATGTGCAGGTTTTGCCGATGTGGATTATAGTTTCCTTTACGACAAGACAAAGCACCTCTTCTACATAGGTTACAATGTAACCGACGAAATGAAAGATAAAAGCTATTATGATATGCTGGCGTCTGAAGCCCGGCTAGGCATTTTTACTGCCATTGCGCAGGGCAAAGTATCGCAGGGAAGCTGGTTTGCTTTAGGCAGGCTGATCACCAACAGCGGCAGCGCGCCCGTACTGCTGTCGTGGAGCGGCTCTATGTTTGAATACCTCATGCCTCAGCTTGTAATGCCGGCTTATGAGGGCACATTGCTGGAAAGAACCGGACGTGCAGCCGTAAAGAACCAGATTGATTATGCCGCGCGCAAAGATGTGCCGTGGGGTATTTCAGAATCTGCTTATAATTTGGTAGATACCAGTCTGAATTACCAGTACCAATCGTTTGGTGTGCCAGGCCTGGGCTTAAAACGAGGGCTTGGTGAAGAGCTGGTTATTGCGCCTTATGCCACCATGATGGCCATGATGATTGACCCCGTAGCCGCTACTGAAAACCTTGAAGTAATGGCAAAAAAAGGTTTTGAAGGCAAGTATGGTTTTTATGAAGCCATAGATTATACGCCTGCAAGAATGCCCCGCGGAGAATCCAGGGTAATCATCAAATCATTTATGGTGCACCATTTGGGCATGGGCTTTTTATCACTGGCTTATTACTTGCTGGCGCAAAAAATGCAGCGGCGTTTTGAAAAAGATCCGCAGTTCCAGTCGGCACTGTTGTTGTTGCAGGAGCGTGCTCCCCGCACCACAAACTTTTATTCTCATACCGAAGACCCAAGCAATGAAAGGCATACAATTGGTCACGATCCGTATATGCGCGTCATTACCACGCCAGATACGGCTGTTCCTGAAATACAACTACTGTCAAACGGAAGATATCAGGTGGCCATATCCAATGCCGGTGCGGGTTACAGCAAATGGAAGGGCATTACTCTTAGCCGCTGGAGGGAAGACACCACACAGGATAACTGGGGCATGTTCTGTTATATTAAAGATTTACAAACCGGTGCTCACTGGTCTAACACTTATCAACCCACTTTAAAGAAGGCAAAGGTGTATGAAACCATATTCTCGCAGGGGCATGTGGAAATTAAAAGAGAAGATGAAGGCTTTGACACCTGGACGGACATCGTGGTTTCTCCGGAAGATGATGTGGAGATCCGCCGGATCAAGATCATTAACCGCAGTAGCAGTGTAAAAACCATAGAGGTGACCAGCTATGCAGAAGTGGTAATTGCACCACAGGCTGCAGATGAAGCGCATCCGGCTTTTAGCAATTTATTTGTTCAAACAAGTATTCTTGAAGAAGACAGCGCCATCCTATGCACGCGCCGCCCGCGAAAAAAAGATGAAGAAGTTCCCTGGATGTTTCACATGCTCACTTTGAGCGGCGCTCAAAAAGAAGACATTTCTTTCGAGACAGACCGGATGAAATTTATTGGCAGAACAAAATCTGTTCAGGCGCCGGCAGCTGTAACAAATGGTGGCAGGCTATCGGGTAGTCAGGGCCCCGTGCTCGACCCGGTTGTAGCTATCAGGTATAAAGTAACGCTCAGACCCAAGCAAACCGCCACTTTCGATATGGTGACAGGCGTTGGCGAGTCAAAAGAAGTGGTAACAAATCTTATTGATAAATATCAGGACAGGCATTTAAAAAACCGCGCTTTTGAACTTTCGTGGACGCACAGCCAGGTATTGCTGCACCAAATCAATGCCAACGAAGCCGATGCGCAGTTGTACAACAGCATTGCCGGGTCTATTTTATATTCCAATGATTCACACCGGGCTGAGGCTGCCATTATAAAAAGCAATGTAAAAGGTCAGCAGGGATTGTGGAGCTATGCTATTTCCGGCGATATACCTATTATATTGGTACGCGTGCACGACAGTGATAATATTGATTTTGTAAAACAAATGATTCGCGCCCATTCTTATTGGAGGCTGAAAGGCCTACAGGTTGACCTGGTGATCTGGAATGAGGATTACGGCTCTTACCGCCAGGTTTTCCACGATCAGATACTGGGCTTCATCAGCGCTACCAGCGGGGCGGCTATGGACCAGCATGGCGGCATTTTCGTTCGCTGGGGCGATCAGGTTTCCAACGAGGACAGAATATTGTTTCAAACAGTGGCAAGGCTGATTTTTAACGACAATCAAGGTTCGCTGGCAGAACAAATGGCCATGAAAAAAACGCCCAGAACCTTGCCGCAGCCCATCAAAATTGCCGCTACTCAGTATGAACCTGACATAACCCAAAAGGTTTCACTACCTGCTGATTTGATCTTCAACAACGGTACGGGTGGATTTACAAAAGATGGTAAAGAATACGTAATTCTGACCGATAACAATCAAAAAACACCGGCCCCATGGGTAAATATTATTGCTAACCCACAGTTAGGTACGATGATCTCCGAAAGTGGTTCAGCATATACATGGGTTGACAATGCACACGCTTACAGGCTTACGCCGTGGAAGAATGATCCGGTTTCAGATAAATGCGGAGAAGCATTTTACATACGTGATGAACACAGCGGCCGTTACTGGTCTGCCTCACCATTGCCCAGGCCCAGCCATATGCCCTATCTCACCAGGCATGGATTTGGGTACTCTGTTTTTGAACATAAATACGATGGTATCTGGTCGCAAATGTGGGTGTATGCCGATGTGGAAGCGCCCGTAAAATACATAGTGCTAAAGATCAGGAACCATTCCGGCCGCGAAAGAAAACTTTCTGCAACAGGCTTTGTAGAGTGGGTGCTGGGTGATATGCCACATAAAACCAAAATGCATGTGGTTACAGAAGTAGATCATGAAACGGGTGTACTGTTTGTACGTAATAAATACAATACTGTTTTTGCAGAAAAAGTGGCTTTCTTTGATACGGACAGTCCCGAAAAAACGTTTACCTGCGACCGTGTGGAATTTTTGGGTCGCAACGGAACGATGGAAAGCCCCGCAGCAATGCTTCGGGAAAAGCTTTCCGGCAAAACCGGCCCGGCCTTAGACCCCTGTGCGGCCATTCAGGTTCTGGTAGAACTGCATAATGAAGAAGAGAAGGAGATCATTTTTAGAATAGGCGCCGGTAAAAATGAACATGATACACGCGACCTGGTTCGAAAATTAAAAGGTACTGATGTGGCACATGATGCGCAAAACAAAGTGCACGATCAGTGGAACCGCATTTTAGGCGCGGTGTATGTAAAAACGCCAGACGAGGCGATGAACGTGATGGCAAACGGTTGGTGGGTGTACCAGGCCCTTGCTTGTCGTATGTGGGGCCGCAGCGGCTTTTATCAGTCCGGTGGCGCATATGGCTACCGTGATCAGTTGCAGGATGTGCTGTCGCTGATGCATACCACGCCCGAAGTTGCCAGGGAGCATATTAAGCTGGCAGCATCGCGGCAGTTTAAAGAGGGCGATGTGCAGCACTGGTGGCACCCGCCAAGTGGTCGCGGTGTACGTACTGCCTGCTCTGATGATTATCTGTGGCTGCCTTTTGTTACGGCAAGGTATATTGAAACTACCGGTGATGCAGGTATACTTGATGAATACATTTCTTTCATCGAAGGCAGGCAGCTAAGGCCCGATGAAGAATCGTATTACGACCTACCCGTGTTCTTAGATCATTGGGAAACACTGTACAATCATTGTAAAGCAGCCATTAATTACGGGTTAAAATTTGGAGTGCATGGTTTGCCGCTGATGGGTTATGGCGATTGGAACGATGGCATGGATAAGGTAGGCATAAAGGGAAAGGGCGAAAGTGTGTGGCTGGGCTTTTTCCTGTACGATATATTGATTAAGTTTAGTGCTATAGCACTAAAATATGGCGATGAGGAGTTTTCCACTCATTGCAAGACAGAGGCAGATAAACTTAAGGAAAACATCAATAAAAATGCATGGGATGGCGAGTGGTACCGCCGGGCTTATTTTGATGATGGCACACCGCTTGGCTCTAAAGAAAATGAGGAGTGTAAAATTGATTCTATTTCGCAAAGTTGGAGTGTACTTTCAGGCGCAAGCACGCCCGAGCGCAGGGAGCAGGCCATGAAATCGCTGAACAAATATCTTGTTGACAGAGAGAACGGGTTGATTAAACTGCTTACACCGGCTTTTGATAAATCTGATCTTTACCCTGGTTACATAAAAGGCTATGTGCCAGGCGTGCGGGAAAACGGCGGTCAATACACACATGCTGCCGTATGGGCTATGATGGCTTTTGCGGCAATGAAGGATAATAAAACCGTGTGGGAACTTTTCAGCATGACCAATCCCGTTAATCATGGATTGAATGAAGAGGATATTGAAAAATATAAAGTGGAACCTTATGTAATTGCCGCTGATGTGTATGGAGTGGCGCCGCACGAAGGAAGAGGTGGCTGGACTTGGTATACCGGCTCTGCAGGATGGATGTATCAACTGGCGCTTGAGTTTATTTTAGGCGTTAAACGAGAAGCCAATAAGTTGTACATCAACCCATGCATACCCGAGGAGTGGGAAGGTTTTGAGATCAATTACAGGGTAGGAGAAAATACATTCTATCACATCTCTCTGAAAAATAAAAGGAAGGATGGTTCGATACAGATAACGGTGAATGATCAACGCGTTTCTGATGAATTTATTATGCTGAACGAAGATGGTCAAATTCATGAAGTGCATGTGGAAGTATAGAAGGCAGTATATTTCAGGCTCTCAGACTTTCGGGAGCCTTTTTTTATAATTCCTGTTTAATGTTATAACAAAAAATAGCAGGCGGTACATTGCAATTGTGTGGTTAAACTTTATAATTCAACCAGAGGCAATAATACTATGCAATTTTGGGCAAGGCATTTGTTAGGTTTTGGTCAAAACCTAATTTTTGCAACCCGTTATTAATCTCGTCGCAACTCATAAATAGTTCCCACAACAAACCGGTTTGATGATTTTCAATCATTACAATAATAGGACCCTGATTTATGGCAAGATATGACCGGCCATACCAGCTACGCGTTTTGTTGAGCGAGTCGTAAAAGCCATATGCTCCCCATAATTTTTTACCCATATCTTCATAAAAATGCCTGATGGCAGCCATTGATGCTTTAGGAAGATAGGGCAGGCTTGAAATAGCAGCCGATGGGCAGATAGTGCCAAAGTCTTTTTGTGGATGAAAAGGTTTGTAGCGCTTATTACTATCGCACGCGCTTAAGCCCCAACACTGATTGCTGTAGCCATGGTAATTTTTAGGATTGTTTACACAGTGGGAGTAATTGATTGTTGCATGCGCTATATTTTGCTGCAGGTAATCGGCATATGTATCTTTTAGCTGGTGCGGGTTGAGCCCTAAAAAGCTATAATGTGCAAAATACAGCGGGCCGCCGTAATCCGGACCAAGAGGCTGGGTGGTGTTGTAGAAACTTTTGCCGTTTACCATTTGCCCGCCCCGAGCCCAACCCTCATGGTAAATTTCTTTTGAGATGCTGTGTGTTGGCGATGCTGCTGCCATCACATAAGTAATTAAGGCTTCGTTAAAACCTTCTATTTTTAAATTGATCTGTGATTTGTGAGGCCGCCAGTGCCAGTATAAAACGTTCTCGCCTCGTGTAAACCAGTCCCACTCCACGTTTAACCACAGTGCGTTTATCTTGTCGGTTAATAAAATAGTTTTCTTATCAGAGAGTTTTTTCAAATACTGCCTTACAGTAAGCAATCCCATCATTAAGAAAGAAGTTTCCACCAGGTCTGCACCGTCATCTTTTTTTCCAAACAAAATGGTTTTACCAGTATTGCCGTTATACCAGTGTGAAAACGCCCCGTGATATTTTTCACAGTGAAAAAGAAAAGCCATTACCTGGTTCATGCGGGTAATGAAATCTTCAGTTGTGATCCATTTTTTTTCTGCAGCAACAACCATCGCCATTAAACCAAAGCCCGAACCGCCTGTAGTTACCACATCACCATAATGCTCATGATTGCGCTCGCGTGCCATGCCGCAAGCGGGGTGGGCAAACTCCCAGAAATATCGAAAGGTTTGCCGCTGTATCAAGCCGAGCAGCTCTTCGTCAGTCAGCTGTAGAAGAGGATTTTTTTTAGTTTTAAGACTATCACTCATGTTGCATATAAGGCAACTTCAAAGATAATGGCACAGGGTGTTGTTTATGATTTTTTGCATTGATAACATTTTTTCTTATAAATTTGGTAACGTTACCGCAATCTTTGTTAAATGAGAAAGCTACAGAATTTTTTCAAAGCAATAGCTCCCGGAATAATTACGGCAGCCCTCATTTTTGGGCCAAGTAAAATGACGATTACGTCAAAACTTGGTGCTCAGTTTGGCTATTCATTGCTTTGGATTGTGGTTGTAGCTATTTTTTTTATGGCAGCTTTTTCAAGCATGGCAACACGCATGGGCGCTGTGCTTGATGATTCCATCCTGGGTATTGTGGCTAAAAAATGGGGGCGATGGGCGTCTGTTGTTTTAGGCTTTGCCATATTTGCCGTGGCAGCCTCTTTTCAGTCGGGAAACTCTACAGGCGTAGGCATTGCAATTGGTGAGCTTACCAATACGCAGCCTTATATATGGATTGTGGTTTTTAATGCGATCGGCATTCTGTTGTTATTCACAAAGAATATTTATAAAACGCTTGAGAAAGTGATGGTTGCCCTCATCATTATGATGTTATTGTCTTTCCTTATTACGCTGTTTATCATAAAACCAGATTTGTCTGGTGTATTATCCGGGTTGAAACCGGTTATCCCCGAAAAATCTTTAGGTTTGGTCATCGCTTTCGGCGCTTCTTGTATCTCTATTGTAGGTGCTTTTTATCAGGCATATTTAATAAGGGAAAAGAAGAAAATTCAGAAAGACAATTCTGTCAAATATGACGGCGTATTTGGGATCATTATCTTAGGTGTAATGAGCGCGATCGTTATGATATGCGCCGCAGCAGTACTGCTGCCAAACGGTATTGATGTAAAGAGCGCTACCGATATGTCTCGCGCACTGGTGCCCGCGTTTGGAAATTTTGCAGCATATATATTTTTAATCGGGTTGTTTGGCGCCGCTTTTTCCTCGCTTGTGGGCAACGCCTCAGTTGGCGGCACGCTATTAAGCGATGCCTTTGGCTGGTCTGAAGGTGTGGGCGGTAAAAGAGCAAGAATACTTACAGCGCTGGTAATGACAATCGGCGCAATAGTCGCCATCATGTTTGGATCGGCACCACTCGAGTTGATCGTATTTGCACAAAGTGTTACCATTTTTATTGTGCCGGTCATCGGGTTTACCATGTATTTTATAGCAAATGATAAAAAGCTGATGGGCATTTACGCCAATTCCCTCTCAACCAAAATCGTCATAGGCACGGCCATGATACTGATCGTAATGATGGCGATTTTTAATTTTAAAGAACTGTTTTTAAAATAAAAAATGATGACTATTGAGCAACGGTACAACCACCTGTTACAACCAACTGAAGCGCTGGTAAACGACATTAAAAAAATCAGCGGAGATATTGCTATACTAGGCGTTGGCGGCAAAATGGGCCCCGATATG
The DNA here is from genome assembly GCA_023423285.1 of Bacteroidota bacterium. Lineage (GTDB taxonomy): Bacteria > Bacteroidota > Bacteroidia > Chitinophagales > Chitinophagaceae > Niabella. The sequence continues at coordinate 3,586 of JAFAFV010000213.1, read as the reverse complement.
GCAAGGCTTGCCATTGCTGCCATACAGCAAGCCGGCATTGATAAAAAAGTATATGGTGTTGCAAGATTTTCAGAAGCTGGTTTGCAGCAGGAACTGGAAGAGGCAGGAGTGATAACAATTAAAGCCAACCTGCTTGACGATACAGCATGGGCCCACATGCCGGATGTGCCAAACATACTTTACCTTGCCGGCACAAAATTCGGTACCAAAGGCAATGAAAGTTTTACCTGGGCTATGAATACGCACCTGCCTTCAAAAGTTGCGGAATATTATAAACATTCCAATATCGTTGTTTTTTCTACCGGAAATGTTTATCCCTTATCTTCCGTCAATGGCGGCGGCTCCTCAGAAAAAGATTCTCCTGCTCCGGTTGGCGAGTACGCACAATCATGCCTGGGCAGAGAACGTATATTTGAATATTTTTCAAATACAAACAGCACTCCGACACTCATCTTCCGCCTCAACTATGCCAATGATGTAAAATATGGCGTACTGCATGAAATTGCAAAAGCTGTTTTGAATGATAAACCGGTAGATCTAACAATGGGCAACGTGAACGTGATTTGGCAGAGAGACGCCAATGAGTATGCTTTAAGAAGTTTATTGCATTGCACTGCCCCGCCAAAAATGTTAAATGTAACAGGTCCTGAAAATCTTTCTGTTCAAAAGCTTGCAACCTGGTTTGGGGAATATTTCAAAAAGAAACCATTGTTTACAGGTGTTGAAGCAGACACGGCTTTATTAAGCAATGCCACAGAGTGTTTTGATTTGTTCGGCTATCCGGCAACGCCGTTAAAGAAAATGATGATTATAATAGCCGACTGGCTGTTAGAAGGAAGGCAAACTATTCATAAACCCACACATTTTCAGGAAAGACATGGCAATTACTAATTTGAATGATAATATTCTCAGCTTTTTGCATGAAGGCACGGTCATTCCTGCGCACCCCCTGGTATTAAAAAAAAGCACAAAAGATATTGATGAACAGGAACAACGAAATCTTACCAGGTATTACATCAATAGCGGCGCGGGCGGGGTGGCAGTAGGTGTACATACCACGCAGTTTGAAATAAGAAACGCTGAGTTTAATTTGCTGGAACCAGTACTGCAAATCGTTTCAGATGAAATTGATAATGCAGGGCTCACAAATCCTTTTATAAAAATAGCAGGTATATGCGGGCAGACAGAGCAGGCAGTGCAGGAAGCACAGATGGCACTAAAACACAATTATCATTTTGGATTATTGAGCATGGGCGGCCTGCAGCATTTATCAGAACAAGAACTCATTGATCGAACCAGGAAAGTTGCAGAGGTCATACCGGTATTTGGCTTTTACCTGCAACCCGCTGTGGGTGGAAGAATATTGAGCTATGATTTCTGGAAAGCATTTGCAGAAATTGAAAACGTGCATGCTATAAAAGTGGCGGCCTTTAATCGCTACCAAACTATTGATGTGGTGAAAGCTGTTGCATCTTCATCGCGGGCCAATAAAATTGCCTTATACACGGGTAATGATGATAATATTGTAGCAGACCTTTTAACACCTTACAGGTTTGACATTGATAATAAAGTAATTGAAAAACGCTTTGTTGGCGGCCTGTTGGGCCACTGGGCTTTTTGTACGGAACACGCCGTGCAAACGCTTGGTGAAGTAAAAACCTGCATTCAAAATAATTACTCAGGTGTAGAAGCGCTTCTTGCAAAAGGAATTGAAATTACTGATACCAATGCCGCGGTTTTTGATGTTGCCAATAATTTTCATGGGTGCATTTCAGGCATTCATGAAATGCTGCGCCGCCAGGGTCTTATGAACCATATTGAATGTTTGCTGGATAAAGAACAACTATCTGCCGGGCAATTGGAACTGATTGACGAAATTTGTGAGAAATATTTTCCTCACTTAAAAATCAATCGTTGAAAATTTTGAAGTATACAGGTTGGCTAAGTTTTTTTGTATGGATTTGCATGTTAATGTATTCCTGCGAAGCAGGAAAAAAGATGAACGCTGCTGCCATGCAAATGTTTCAGCTTCAGGGAAGCGCGCAGGGAACCACATATTCTATCCGGTATATAGCCGCTGACAGCGTATTTACTTATGAAAAAGCTGGTGAACTGTTTGCTGAACTCGATCATTCGCTTTCAATTTACCAACCGGGTTCTCTTATCAACCGCTTTAACCAATCGCCTGCCGGTCTCAGTATTGACGCTCACATGCAGATAGTTGCAAAAAAAGCATTGGAAATCTATAAAGCTACAGATGGCGCATTTGATATCACTGTATATCCATTGGTTGATGTATGGGGCTTCGCTAATCACAAACAAGATAAATTGCCCGATAGCGCAACTATCAGAAATATACTTTCATGCGTGGGAAGCCAATATTTGCAGTTAAAAAACAACTTTTTGGGTAAGGAAAAGCCTTGTGTAAAAATTGATGTGAATGGGATTGCACAGGGCTACAGCGTGGATCATATTGCAGCGCAGCTTTATAAACTGGGCATAAAAAACTATATGGTAGAAGTGGGCGGAGAAATAAAAACCCGCGGGTCCAATACAATTGACGGAAGAGATTGGACAATAGGTATTGAGCAGCCGGGTGATGAGGGCTTTGAACCTTATCGTGCATTGCTGAGAGTGAAAGACGCCGCCGTTACCACTTCGGGCAGTTATAGAAAATTTTATGACAGCGATGGTACACGCGTCACGCACCTCATCAACCCTTTTACGGGTTACTCCATTGTCAGCGATCTCATCAGCATAACCGTTATGGCTAAAGACGCCATCACCGCTGATGGCTTTGATAACTCGCTGATGTTTATGGGCAAAGAAAAAGCTTTGAAGTATTTGGAATCACACAAAGAGTTGGAAGCATACCTCATCTATAAAAATGCTGATGGGAGCGTAGGCGATACAGCAACATCAGGGTTTAAAAAATTTCTGTTACCGGTAAACTAAGCAGTTCAATGAATCATACACTTATAGCCCAAATTAAAGAGCAGGCGCATATTTTTAATAATAATATTATTGCCGATCGCAGGCACCTGCATGCCCACCCGGAACTTTCTTTTCAGGAATTCAATACATCTGCCTACATACAACAGCAGTTAAAAGAATTGGGAATTGGGTACAGGGAGATCGCCCAAACCGGTGTTCTTGCAGAAATAAAAGGCTCGAAAGGAAATGGCCCGGTGATTGCGCTGCGCGCTGACATGGACGCCTTGCCCATTAGAGAAGAAAATGATATTGATTATAAATCAGTAAATGAGGGTGTGATGCATGCTTGCGGGCATGATGCTCACACGGCAATTTTGCTGGGTGCTGCGCGTATTTTAAATGCGATCAAAGATGAATTTGCAGGAACCGTGCGACTTATATTTCAGCCTGCCGAAGAAAAACTCCCGGGTGGCGCTCAGCAAATGATCGCCGAAGGCGCGCTTGATAATCCGCAACCCGTGCATGTGATCGGGCAACATGTGTATCCACACAAGCTGGCAGGTAAGGTTACCATTCCAAAAGGATTGTGTATGGCATCAATGGATGAAATTACAGTAACTATTACCGGTAAGGGTGGTCACGGGGCCATGCC
>JAFAFV010000027.1 GCA_023423285.1 Bacteroidota bacterium | reverse complement strand
ATGATACAGTGGCGCAGTTTTAATATTGATCCTGACTGGTACCTGCGCAAAATTGGCGTTACTCACACAGGAGAATGCATGGGCGTGAAACAAATGATACAACTCATACGCGAAGAATTTCCCAACCTTAAATTTGGTTACTTCAACCCGCCGATGGAGCGCATTAAAGGCAGATATGAAGCGGATTTTGCGCATTAATATATCCTTTGATCTGTTACTAAAAATAACCGTTGCTAGCAACTCAGCAGTTACAAAATGTAATGTAATTGCTTCAAAGAATAAAGTTCCGTAGGGATAGCGATCATTTCATAAAACGAACGCCCTGTGGACAGTAACCCAATTTTATCAACTACTACCTACCTCGCCCAGGTAATTTTTTCCTTTTGAACATCGCGCGAATTGGTTCCAATCATGATCTCAAAATCGCCCGGCTCCCAAACATATTTTAAATCGCTGTTGTAAAACTTCAGATCATTAACAGTAATATTGAATGTAACGGTTTTTGTTTCACCGGCTTTTAAATATATTTTCTGAAAACCTTTAAGCTCCTTCACAGGACGGGTAACACTGCCTACCAAATCGCGAATATAAAGTTGTACCACTTCTGCGCCGTCGTGTTTACCTGTATTGGTAACCGTTACCTGCGCATTTAAAGTTTGATTGCTTCTTAAGGCTTTGCTGCTAAGTTTTACAGGGCTGTATTCAAATGATGAATAACTAAGGCCATAACCAAATGGATATAGCGGATCGTTAGACACATCCAGATAATTGCTCCTGAATTTTGAGAACCATTTTCCTTCCTCAAGCGGGCGTCCGGTATTTTTGTGCGCGTAAAAAATGGGGATCTGACCCACGTTTTGCGGAAACGTCATAGTAAGTTTTCCCGAAGGGTTCACATCACCAAACAGCACATCGGCTATGGCGTGACCTGCCTCACTGCCGGCGAACCATACATTTAAAATGGCAGGTACATTTTCATCTTCCCAGGTAAGTGTTAGCGGCCTGCCTGTGAAAAGCAACAGAACTACGGGTTTGCCAGTCTTCAAAAGCTCTTTGAGTAATTGCTTTTGCACATCAGGAATACCGATATCAGTACGGCTGCTTGCTTCGCCGCTCATTTCGGCGCTTTCACCCAGCGCTGCTACAATCACGTCAGACTGCCGTGCAATCGCTAAGGCTTCATCGCGAATGGCTTTGACGCTGCGGGGATCGCGGTTAAGGGTTTTTCCAAACATGGTTGCATGTGCTTCCAGCACAGAATCTGCCGTAAGGTTTGCTCCTTTGGCATAGAATACTTCTGCTTTGTTGCCCAGCACATCTTTCAATCCCTGCAAAACTGAGATGGAACGATCCTGTACCGTGGCTACGCTCCAGGTTCCAGCCATATTATTGGCCGCATCGGCCAAAGGCCCAACCAATGCAATTTTTCCAGATTTTTTTAACGGTAAAACTCCCTGGTTTTTGAGCAATACAAAACTTTGTGCTGCGATTTCGCGTGCCACTTTGCGGTGCGCAGCCGTATAAATTTCAGTTTTTGCTCTTTGTAAATCCAGGTATTTATAAGGGTTGTCAAACAATCCTAATTTATACTTTGCCTCCAATACCCGGCGGCAGGCGGCATCTATTTCAGCCTGCGTTACTTTTTTTTCAGCAAGCGATTTTTTCAGCGTTTTTAAAAACCCCTCGCCCACCATATCCATATCAATACCGGCTTTCAACGCCAGCGCCGAAACAGTTTGCAAATCGCCCATACCATGATCAATCATTTCGTTGATGCCGGTATAATCTGTAACCACAAAACCTTTAAAGGCCCACTGTTTGCGCAGTACATCCGTCATCAGCCATTTGTTACCGGTAGCGGGAATGCCATCAATTTCGTTGAAAGAAGCCATCACGCTGCCAACGCCTGCATCAACCGCGGCTTTATAAGGCGGAAAATATTCATTATACATGCGGATGCGGCTCATGTCAACAGTGTTGTAGTCCCTGCCTGCTTCTCCAGCGCCGTATAATGCGAAATGTTTTACGCATGCCATAATTTCATTGTTTTTGGTTAGGTTGCCCTGGTAGCCCTTTACCATGGCTTTGGCTATTTGTGATGCGAGATAAGCATCTTCGCCATTGCCTTCTGAAACCCTGCCCCAGCGCGGATCACGGGATATATCCACCATTGGGCTGAACGTCCAGCTAATTCCATCAGCGCTGGCTTCTGTGGCAGCAATGCGCGCTGACTTTTCAATGGCGGCCATATCCCATGTGCACGATAGTCCTAATGGAATAGGAAACGTGGTTTCGTAGCCATGTATGACATCCATTCCAAAGATCATTGGAATTTTTAACCGGCTTTCTTCAACAGCCACTTTTTGTATGGCGCGTATTTTTTCCACGCCCTTAATATTAAACAGGCCGCCCACGTTGCCCTGCTTTACATTTTGGCCAATATTGGAATTGGTGGCGGCGCCAGTAGTAAACTCGCCGGCGCTGGGCAGGTTCAACTGACCGATCTTTTCCTCTAAGGTCATTTTACTCATTAGCGAACTAATGTAGGCATTCATCTTTGCCGTATTGGATGCTGTGTTTTGGCTGACAACAGGCATGCTAATGATCAATAGCAATAACACCCAGCATGCATAAATTCTTATTTGTTTCATAATGTTGATTTTAATACTTATCAAATGGTATTAACAATGTTTTTAA
>JAFAFV010000250.1 GCA_023423285.1 Bacteroidota bacterium | reverse complement strand
TGCCGCGATCAGTTTTCCAAAAAACAAAGCAAAAACAATGGCAAAAATGGTACTGCGAATAATATTGTTTTGTGGCTGAAACTGAAAATAAGGCAATAGAAAAATAACGGCTACTGCTATTACAGATATTGACCAATAGCCTATTGTAAATGTTGTTCTGGCTCTTGCAGAAGCATCAGAAAACAGAGAACGGATGGCGAAATAGGTATAAACATCAATCAACACCATCATCACTATAATAATCCACCACATTGGGGAATTACGCATATATTAAAATTTAAAACCAGTGGTGATAAAAAATACCATAACAAGAATGCGCAGATTTTGTTGGTAAGGACTTCTAAAAAAAATCCCGCTGGCAAACGCAGCGGGACGTATATCAGTAAGCTTTTTTACCAATCCTGTTTTGCAACGCCGGCTTCAATTGCAGCCAAGGCTTTAGCTTCTCCTAAAAGAGCTGTCAGCTTGTTGCCTTTCCCATCATGACCTTTGGCAATATAGCCACCTTTTGCAGTTTTTGAAACCACTGCATCCTGAATGGGAACATTTTTTTCTTTTGTTTTTACATTATACGCTGTTAGTGTAACGTCTGCCATAATTATTTATTTAAATTATTTTAAAAATTGAAAGTAACACTTTTTAGGTTTTAGCCTTCTAAAAAGTAAAAAAACTTATTAAGGCGTGTCAGTAACTAATAATATTAATCATTTACACATCCAGCTTGGCGTACCGGGCATTGGCTTCAATAAATTCGCGCCGGGGCGCTACTTCATCGCCCATCAGCATGCTGAAGACTCTGTCAGCCTCTGCCGCACTTTCAATGGTTACCTGTTTTAAAGTGCGGGTTTCGGGGTTCATGGTTGTATCCCACAATTGATCGGCATTCATTTCGCCCAAACCTTTATAGCGCTGTATATTAACTGAATCTTCTTTTCCGCCCCCCATTTTCTCTACCAGGGCCTTGCGCTGCTCCTCGTTGTAAGCGTACTGTGCCTCGCGGCCTTTTTTTATTAGGTAAAGCGGAGGCTGGGCAATGTATACATATCCCTGCTCAACGAGCTCTTTCATGTACCGGTACACAAATGTGAGAATAAGCGTTGCTATATGACTTCCGTCCACATCGGCATCGGTCATAATTATAAGTTTATGGTAGCGCAGTTTAGAGATATTCAGCGCCTTTGGATCTTCAGGCGTGCCTACGGTTACACCAAGCGCTGTGTAAATATTCCTGATCTCTTCATTTTCATAAATTTTATGCTCCATAGCTTTTTCCACGTTCAAAATTTTACCACGCAGTGGTAAAATTGCCTGAAAACTGCGGTCACGACCCTGCTTTGCAGTACCGCCTGCTGAGTCACCCTCAACCAGGTAAAGTTCACATCTTGCCGGATCCCGGTCGCTGCAATCAGCCAGTTTGCCTGGCATACCGCCACCGCTTAACACAGATTTACGCTGTACCAGTTCTCTTGCCTTGCGGGCTGCCGCACGTGCCTGTGCCGCCAAAATTACTTTACTAATAATGTTGCGGGCATCTTTTGGATTTTCTTCCAGGTATGCATCCAGCGCGCGGGATACGGTACTATCTACCACGCCCATCACATCGCTATTGCCCAGTTTGGTTTTTGTCTGGCCTTCAAACTGTGGCTCAGGAACTTTTACTGAAATAATGGTGCTCAAGCCTTCGCGAAAATCATCGCCTTCAATACTTACTTTGGCTTTTTCAAACAAGCCGTTTTTGTCGCCATAGCTTTTAAAAACCCTTGTTAGGGCGCGCCTGAACCCTGCCACATGTGTGCCGCCTTCTATAGTGTTGATATTATTTACGTAAGAATAAATGTGTTCGTTGAAAGAGTCATTATAAGTAAGGGCAACATCCACTGCCACGTTTGACGCCTCATCATGCGCTTCTACGTACAATACTTTGGGTATTAGGGGATTTCTCCCGGCATGCTTGTCGAGCATTTCTACAAATTCCACAATACCGCCCTCGCTGTAGAAGATTTCAGATATCACTTCACCATTATCATCTTTCTCACGCCTGTCAGTAAGTGTAATGCTGATGCCTTTATTGAGGTAAGAAAGTTCTCTCAATCTGCCTTTCAATATGTCACGCTTGTACTCCGTGGTCATAAAAATGGTTGGATCTGGCCAAAAATGCTGGCGGGTGCCAGTCTTGTCAGTTTCGCCCACTTCCCGAACCGGGTATTGAGGAACACCTATTTTATACTCCTGCTCAAATATTTTTCCTTCGCGATGTACTACCGTATGCATACGTGAACTCAATGCATTCACACAACTTACGCCCACGCCGTGCAAACCGCCCGATACTTTGTAAGAACCTTTATCAAATTTACCGCCAGCGTGCAAAATGGTCATAGCCACCTGCAATGCGCTAACACCCTGCTTTTGATTGATACCTGTAGGAATGCCCCGGCCATCATCTTCCACAGAAATAGAATTGTCTTCGTATATAGTAACCACAATATTTTTACAATAACCTGCAAGGGCTTCATCTATCGAGTTGTCAACCACTTCATAAACAAGGTGGTGCAGCCCTTTTTCAGATATATCGCCAATGTACATGGCAGGCCGCTTGCGCACTGCTTCCAATCCCTCCAACACCTGAATACTGTCGGCGCCATAGTTAGGCTTTTGGACTTCTTCCAGCCCGTTTGATGTTTCTATCATAAATATAAAATGACTTTAAATTTTTAGAATTGACTAATGGACAAATGTACGAAAAATAAAGGGGTTTCAGGCAGTAAAATGCTAATTGTGAATATGATGTACATATATTTCCATTTGCAAAAATTGACTGTTTTGGCACCGGATTTTACTTAAAAAGTTACACTGCGTGTTTTTATAAATGATTTACAACGTTTGCGTAAATAAATTACCCCCATCTTTTGAGAACGAGTTGTTTTTAGGCTACCTTAGTCTGCCTGTATATCTTTTTAAATGTCTTGTCGATGCAGAAAAGTACTTTTTTAATTATTTCTGGTTTTGACATTGAGCAGTACGCTAAGCGCTGATCAATGTCAGGCAAAACTGATGCCTTAGAGTTTAAAAGTCATTCTATGAAGAAACTGGCAAGCGAGGGTAAAAGTGTGCATGCTGTTAAAAAAATAACTATATGCTGGTCAAAGTAACAATTGGGCAAATGGGTGAAGAAATTTTGGAACTGTATTAAAGCTGCCAGCGGCGAGGTGATACCCAAAGCAGCGCTGCTAAATCAGGATGACTTCATTCCATGGAAACGCGGTGTAAGCCTCTAAGAAAAAAAGATTATCAATATATAAAATCACAGTTCAGGATTTATGAAAAATTTTTTAGACGAAAACTTTTTACTGGAAACCAAAACAGCAGAAAAGCTCTATCATGATTATGCAAAACAAATGCCCGTAATTGATTACCACTGCCACTTGCCACCCGATCAGATAGCGGATGACAAACAGTTTGATAACATTACGCAGATATGGCTGTATGGCGATCATTATAAATGGCGCGCCATGCGTGCCAATGGTATAGAAGAAAGTTATTGCACCGGCAATCAAAGCGATTACGACAAATTTCAAAAATGGGCCGAAACGGTTCCTTATACGCTGCGTAACCCGCTGTACCACTGGACGCACCTGGAATTGCAGCGCTATTTTGATGTGCACCAAGTATTGAATAAAGATACCGCCCCAACTATTTATGATGAATGCTCTGCCAAACTGCAAACACCCCAATACAGTGTGCGCAATCTTTTGCGTAAGATGAACGTGAAAATGGTTTGCACCACAGATGACCCTGCAGACACGTTAGAGCATCATCAAAAAATAAAGGACGATGGATTTGAAATCCCTATTTTACCTGCCTGGCGGCCTGACAATGCCATGAACGTGGGCAACGCGCAAACTTTTATCAGCTATGTTCAAAAAGTAGAAGCTGCGTCAAACACAAGCATATCGAATTTTACCAACTACCTTGATGTACTTAAAAACCGCCATGATTTTTTTGCATCAATGGGCTGCTCTGTCTCCGACCACGGGTTGGAAGCAATTTATGCAGATGATTACACGGATACCGAACTGAACGCCATCTTTGATAAAATATATTTGGGTAACGAGCTAAGCGTTTCAGAACAAAATAAATTTCGTTCGGCCATGTTGGTCATTTTTGCACAGTGGGATCATGAAAAAGGCTGGGTGCAACAGTTTCACCTGGGCGCCATTCGTAATAATAATTCACGTTTATTAAAAACACTGGGGGCAGATGTGGGCGTAGATTCTATCGGCGATTTTCCACAGGGCAGGTCTTTATCAAAATTCCTTGACCGCCTCGACATCAACAACCAGCTTACTAAAACCATCTTATACAATTTAAACCCGGCAGACAATGAGCTTTTTGCCACAATGATTGGTAATTTTAATGACGGAACCATTGCCGGAAAAATACAATGGGGCAGCAGTTGGTGGTTTCTTGATCAAAAAGACGGCATGACCAAACAGATCAATACCCTATCGAACATGGGCCTGCTGAGCAGGTTTATTGGAATGCTAACGGACTCAAGAAGCTTTTTGTCTTTCCCGCGCCACGAGTATTTTAGAAGGATATTATGCAACCTTTTTGGCAACGATATAGAAAACGGCGAACTTCCTAACGACATTGAATGGGTAGGTAAAATCGTACAGGATATTTGCTTTCATAATGCCAACCATTATTTCGGGTTTGAATTAAAATAATCAATATTGTATGATACAATCCCTGTTCGATCTTTCAGGCAAAACGGCAATTGTAACAGGCGGCAACAAAGGCATTGGCATGGGCATGGCCAAAGGGCTGGCACAAGCTGGTGCCAATATTATTGTTGCTTCGCGCAGTATTACTAAGGACTCTGACATAGAAAAGGCCGTAACGGCTGCTAACAGAAAATTTAGTTTTTATAGGCTTGATGCAGCAGACCGAAATTCTGTTTACCGGTTTATAGAAGATGTCTTAAAAGATCATCAAAAGATTGATATATTGATAAACAATGCCGGTACCATTATGCGCAAGCCTGTTGCCGAACACCCGGATGAGTGGTGGGACAATGTGATTGATATTAATTTAAACGCTCCATTTATACTTGCCCGTGAATTTGGTAAACAAATGATTGCCAACGGTGGCGGTAAAATTATCTTCACATGCTCGCTGCTTACATTCCAGGGCGGCATTAATGTGCCAGGTTATGCAGCAAGCAAGGCTGCGCTGGCAAGTGTGATTAAAGGCATGAGCAACGAATGGGCGTCAAAAGGCGTGAATGTAAACGGCATTGCGCCCGGCTACATTGCCACAGACAATACGCAGGCGCTGCGCGATGATGCCGAACGCAGTGAGTCCATTCTCAGCCGTATACCCGCAGGCCGCTGGGGTACCCCTGAAGATTTTGCAGGGCCTGTGGTTTTCCTGTCATCTAAA
>JAFAFV010000194.1 GCA_023423285.1 Bacteroidota bacterium | reverse complement strand
TGCTTTACATTTGCTGCATCGTTCAAACCAATACTGATCAAACTCATTATCGGTGGAACAGGATTAAAATGTAAACTAAGAGTTTTATAAATAATCCAGCCGTTGAAACTTTATCCCACCCGTGGTTTTGCCACGGGTTTTTTACACCTACCTGTGAAGTATTTACATAAAGCTGCTGTGATCAGGATGCCAGACGCTGCTGAAATTTCCCACAACGGCCACATGGTTATGAAACTCCATCCTGTGTAATTTTAATAAAGCAATATCTGTTTGCAAAACCCTGCGGTGCATGGGATGCATGGTGTGGCCAGGCTCGCCAGGCGCTGCTGCCGGGTTGTACTGAAACTCCCGGTCCACAAGTGTACCGCGCGGGTACATAATGCCCGGTCTGCCTTTGCCACGTAAATCAAGATGGAGCGGATGGTCAAGCCCCAGCGTGTGGCCATACTCATGCGCGGCTGTTGTGGAACCTTCATATAAATCATCTAACTGAAAATAACCCGTGTTGCAACCCAGGCCATCTACAAAAGAAATATTACCACGGGCCTTCCATTCTATTCTGAAATAATTGTTTAAAGGATCGTCATTACCCAGTATTTCTTCAGGCGTAATATTGGGCTTACATTCAGCAGTAATTTTAAATAGCACCCTGCATGGTTGGTTTTGAACAACAATAGTTCCCTGTGGTTCGTTCCACATGGTTTCAATTTCGTATCGGATGCGTTCGGTAGTAACAGCATCAGCCGCATGTCCGTAGGTGATGATGTGAGAAGAAATAAGTATGGTGTTCCCCGGTAAAAATTCTGCAGTGCCCATAGATCAAAGATACACTGAAGAAGCGCTAATGAGAGGCGACGGTGTATTTGCTTAAAACATTTTCCACGCAGTTTTCTATGTCATCAATACCGCATGGTTTTGCAATATAATCAACGGCATTTATAGCTTTCGCATGCATTTCAATATGTGCCATTGCCGAAATTAGAATAAAAGGGACGCTAAAATTCATGATAGCTGTTGTAAGCTTTTCTACCACTTCTTTTGATGTGTGTGTACGAAGGAAATGATCAAGAAGGATCAGGTCAGGTTCAAACGATACTACATCTGTAACCAGATTATTGAAGCCATTGTATTTTTTAACACTGTGCCTCGTGCCCAACAACAATTCCATGATCTCTAAGAACTCCTTATTATCATCAATAACGAAAATTTTTGCCATAATAGGAGTCTTTAATTGTTGAATTTTTTGTTTTATTTGGAACCGATCTATGAAACCTTTGAAGAATAACAGAGTTAGTTAAGTGTTCGAAAGTAGTAAGTCCTGCCTGCGTATTACTTGCAATATAGTCAATTTATAGCTAAGGAACAATCATGCATATATATATTTTATTCATATTCAATGTTTTAAAAATGTATTAATTAAAATGTACTTATATAAAAGGTGATACAGGACGGGTGTTGCAAGCTTTCGATAGTAGCCTTATTTTTACAGTATGGAATATATAAATTATTACAAAGTTTTAGATCTGAATAAAGATGCTTCTGCAGACGATATAAAAAAGGCATATCGTAAGCTGGCCAGAAAATTTCACCCTGATCTGAACCCTGGCGATAAAGAAGCCGAGAAAAAGTTTAAGCAAATCAATGAGGCCAATGAAGTGCTCAGTGATCCTGAAAAGCGTAAAAAGTATGATCAGTACGGGGCAGAGTGGAGGCATGCCGAACAGTTTGAAAAAGCAAAGCAGCAGCGCCAAAGCCAGGGTGGCGGCGGGTTTGGTGGTGGAAGTCCATTTGGTGAACATGGCCAGTACTATACTTATACGGATGAAGAAGGCGCTGATTTCAGTGATTTCTTTTCATCTATGTTTGGACGCGCAGGTGATGCAGGCGGCAGGCAAACAAAGTTTCGCGGGCAGGATTACAGGGCTGAAGTGCAGTTGAACCTGACAGATGCCTATAAAACGCATCAGCAAACTTTTACCGTAAACGGCAAGAATATTCGCATTACTGTACCGGCAGGCATTGAGCACGGGCAGGAAATAAAAATCAAAGGGCATGGTGGTAAAGGCGTGAATGGCGGGCCGGACGGCGACTTATACATCACCTTTAATATTATAAATAACACGAGTTTTACAAGAACCGGAAATGACTTGCAGCTTACGGTCCCGCTGGATTTTTACAAAGCAGTGCTTGGCGGAGAAGAAACCATTGATACGCTTAGCGGCAAAGTAAAACTCACCATTCCGTCCGAAACACAAAACGGCGCCAAAGTGCGTTTAAAAGGAAAGGGTTTCCCGGTGTATAAAAAAGAAGGCGAGTTTGGCGATTTGTACATTACCTGGCAAATACAAATGCCAAAAAATTTAACTGAAAAGGAAAAAGAATTATTTCAACAATTAGCCGCAGAGGCTTCAAAAAAATAAGGTATGGAAAACAGGGAATATATTTTATTAGAAGATTGTTGCAGTCATTACAGCATTGAAGCCTCATTCATTATGAGTTTAAACGAGCATGGCCTCATCAATCTTATTCAGACAGAGCAATCCTATGCAATAGATTATGAGCAGCTATCCCTATTGGAAAAATACACGCACATGCATTACGAGCTTGACATAAACCTTGAAGGCCTTGAAGTGATCAGGCATTTGTTGCAAAAAATTAATGATCTGCAGACAGAAGTGAAAAGCCTTAGAAGCAGCATGCTTTAGCCTTCAGCCTGGCAACCGTTTGCGCAGCATTCTCATGTAATAAAGCCGTACTTTGCAACTTCACCTGCTTTAATTATTTATTATGAGGCTCGCTTTTCTTACCATCAGCTTGTTTTTATTTTCTTTTGTAAATGCTCAAAATTTAACCAAGTCCAACTAATTTAAATGGGGATAAGTATGAGTTTAAAGTATAATTATAAAATGACGCAGGAAATGGCAGATGCCTGTAAGGCTGATATTAAAGCCATGAATTTGTCAAAACCATTAATTGATATTACAACCCTTGAAGATTAGGGCTTCCTACATCTTGTGCAAACGGTTGTGTGCACAAGTTTGCTGATTTATGCTGAACTTAGACAACGCCATTAATAATTACATTTCGTATAAAAGGTACACATATGAACAAAATCTCAGGTTTATTTTTTACCGCTTGTATTGCTATGATAATACTGGCAGGTTGCGGAAATTCAAAACAAACGTCTTCATCTACTCCGGCATCTTATGCACAAAAAGGTGTTAGGCCTATAGCCGTTCCTGCGCCCCCCCGCCCGGCAGGCCAGATGGATATGCTGAATTATGCAGCGCCAAAAATTCCAGTAGTGCACGTAGGGTTTATTGGTCTCGGTATGCGTGGCCCTGGCGCGGTAGAGCGCTGGTTAAATATTCCTAACACAAAGGTAATAGCACTGGCAGATCTCAGGCCGGAAAGAGTGGAAGCCGCGCAAAAAATTCTTGATAAAAATAAAGCGCCGCGTGCTGCGGGCTACTCAGGTACCGACGATGCCTGGAAGGCGCTTTGCGAACGAGATGACATAGACCTGGTGTATATTGCTACAGACTGGAAGCACCACGTGCCTATGGCATTGTATGCCATGGAAAAAGGCAAGCATGTGGCTATTGAAGTGCCTGCTGCCATGAACATGAAAGATATCTGGGATTTGATCAATACTTCTGAAAGAACGCGCAAGCATTGCATGATGCTTGAAAATTGTGTGTATGATGAATTTGAAATGACTGCGTTAAATATGGCGCAGCAAGGCGTGTTTGGCGAGATCATTCATGCCGAAGGCGCTTATATTCACGACTTGTCAGCCTTCTGGAAATCGTACTGGAATAACTGGAGGCTGGAGTATAACAAAGACCACCGTGGAGATGTGTACCCCACGCACGGCATTGGCCCCGTGGCACAGGCTTTAAACATTCACCGCGGCGATAAAATGAATTATTTGGTAGCTTTTGATACCAGGCCCATCAACGGTCCGGAAGAGTGGAAAAAGCTGAAAGGAGAATACCCCGCAGAGTTTAGGAACGGTGATCATACCGTTACCATGATCAAAACACAAAATGGTAAAACCATACAGATACAGCACAACGTAATGACGCCACGGCCTTACAGCCGTATGTATCAGTTAACAGGCACCAAAGGCTTTGCTAATAAATATCCTATTCAGGGTTTTGCCATCAAAGGCTCTCAGCTTTCTGCCGATATCGCTGGTACTGAATATCAAAAATTAGACGGCCATAGTTACGTAAACGATGAAATTAAACAAACGCTGATGCATAAATACAAGCATCCCTTCTACCTGGTAATGCAGGAAACCGCTAAAAAACTGGGCGCCATTGCACACGGAGGTATGGACTATATTATGGACTATCGTCTTGCATACTGCCTTCACAACGGGCTGCCTTTGGATATGGATGTATATGATATGGCGGAATGGAGTTGCTTGACAGAACTGACAGCTATTTCATTAGACAATGGCAGCGCGCCGGTGTTAATACCTGATTTTACCCGTGGCGGTTGGAACAAAACTCAGGGCTATAAACATGCCATGGCGAAATAGTACTGTTATTAAATTATTTAGGGGGTTTGCAAATTTGCAGCCTCTTTTTGGTATTGTATAAATAGAATTTTGTAAGTTTGGCCTTCTAGATAAATCCGAAAATTTTAACATGCAAAAACTACTATTTATTTCTGCATTTTTTTTGCTGATTTGTGGTAACGTACACGGTCAAGTTGAAAGAATGGTAATAGATGGGGTAAACTACAGGCAGGTTTTGCTGTTTGAAGATGGAAGCGATATGAATGATCAAAAGGCGGATGGGGTAATCTATAAAAAAAGGAAGAACAAATTTTATAAAAGAGAATATTCAGGAGCGATAAAAACGAGTTGGTATGGCGCAGCCGGCGATGGTAGAACAGATGATTCTGAAGCTGTACAAAAAGCAATAACCTGGTGTGTTGAAAATCATAAAAACCTGGAGGTTGATGGCATGCACATGATTAGAACGCCACTGGTAATTGATCGCCTCGTTGACTCATCAAAATACTATGAGTATTTTATTTTGTCTTCCAATTCTGGTGGCGGGTTTGTAACTGATAAAGCCATTCCTATTTTTACAAGCTCTATTCCTTTTGATGGTAAACCGGTAAGCCAGTTGGTAAATTTCAGAGATATTACATTTAGAAGTACCAATCCTGATCTGGCCTCTTTTGTATTAGACAGTTCCAAATTTTTGAGAATACAGTTTGTAAATTGTTCTTTTAATAAAATAAAACTCCTTCATGCCACTAAATATGTGCAAACAATTTATCTGACCAATTGTAATATCAGGAATTTTAAAGGCGACTTCTTTAGATGTATGTCAAATGTTTACGATTTTAAAATGATAGGTTGTATAGCTGAACATGGTGATGGCAACTGTCTGTACTTTACCAACCCCACAGGATGCTCTGTGCAAAGTTCTTTAATAGAAGGCATGGAAGGTTCTGCAATTGTATTCAAAGCTTCCAGAGGTATTAACATCAGTGGTAATTATTTTGAAGGAAATAAAAAAGGCGATATACGGTGTGATCTGAAATCTGTTTGCCGCGGCGTAGCCATCATTGGAAACCTCTTTGCAAACATTAATAAAACAGGCGATCTATATAGTATTTACTGGGGGCCGGCGGTTGGGGCCGTGAGCTATGGCAATGATGCCATGACCAATCTTCATTATTTGGCAGACGATACCGAAGTGGATATTAAAGATTCAGCTAAAAATAAACTTACCAACAAAGAAGTGAACAAGGCAGATGCAGGTAATGTAGCGGTTCATTAATAATGAGCACTCAATATCTTTCTTTATATAGCAAGCAACAAAAGGGTTGGCGGTTTTCTAACTGATCAACCCGTTTTTTTAATGAATAACATGGATCAATCCCCGATTGATTTCTATTTAAAACAATTTACATTCGCACATACGCAAATTGTTTTTATGTCTCCATCCATTAACTGGCAATGCAAACATTTCAATCAGCTCAGCGCAAGTGAACTATATAGCATTTTACAATTAAGGTCTGAGATTTTTGTAGTGGAGCAGCAATGCATTTTTCAGGATATGGACGGGCTTGATCAGTTGAGCTACCATGTGATGGGTTATCATGGAAATGTATTAGTTGCCCATACAAGATTATTGCCTGCAGGTGTTACTTACAGAGAACAGTCAATTGGAAGGGTAGTGGTGAAGAAAATTGCACGTGCATCAGGTATCGGCAAACATTTGATGGAGTTTAGCGCAGAGAACAGTTACGCGTTGTTTGGAAGAAATGCTATAAAAATAGGGGCGCAGCTCTACCTCAAAAAATTTTATCAGTCTTTGGGCTATGAACCATGCAGTGATGTGTATGATGAGGATGGCATCGAACACATTCACATGCTGAAACAACCTTAGCAAAGGCTAACAGAACTTTTACTCACCAGGCTGAACAGTATTTTAAATAGAGAAAGCCGTATGAATGATCTCTTCCTGCTCGGCTTTGTGTACGCGTGTAAAACCAGATGCGGTAGAAGCACTTGCCTTACGGCTGATGATGCCGTAATTGATGTTCTTTAAATTCATCTGTAGGAATGAAGCAGCACCCATATTCAACGGCTCTTCCTGCACCCAGTACCACACTGCATTTTTGTATTTGGAATACAAAGCATCCAGTTGTTTAGATGGAATGGGGTATAATTGCTCCAGTCTTACAATAGCTACGTCTGTTTTGTTTTCCTTCTTTTGCCTGTCTGCCAGGTCAAAATACACTTTACCGCTGCAGAATAATACTTTTTTTACAGAAGCGGCATCGCTGATAAAATCGTCATCAATCAGTTCTTTAAAACCGCCCGTTAAAAATTCATCTTTTACTGAATAACTGCCGGGATGGCGTAAATTGGCTTTT
This sequence comes from Bacteroidota bacterium, assembly GCA_023423285.1. Lineage (GTDB taxonomy): Bacteria > Bacteroidota > Bacteroidia > Chitinophagales > Chitinophagaceae > Niabella. The sequence goes on along the minus strand of JAFAFV010000194.1, from coordinate 604 downwards.
GGCGAAAAATTGATCAAGGGTTTTCTAAACGGCCATGCAAGTTGCCTGCGTAAAACATGAAAATAATTGGCGGCAGTTGTAATATTGGTCACCACAATATTCAACTCGGCACAAGAGATAAGAAACCTTTCCATCCTCCCGCTGCTGTGTTCGGGCCCCTGACCTTCATAGCCGTGCGGCAACAACATTACAAGGCCGTTCATGCGGTTCCATTTTTGCTCAGCGCTGATGATAAACTGATCAATGATGCTTTGAGCGCCATTTACAAAGTCGCCAAACTGGGCCTCCCATAATACCAGCGCGTTTGGCGTGGCAAGGGCAAAGCCATATTCAAAACCAAGTACCGCGTTTTCGCTCAGCAAAGAATTGTAAATTCTTATCTTACCTTCTGCCCCCGGAATATGCGCCAGGCGGTTGTGGCTTTTATGCGTAATCTCATCGCGTAAAATACAATGGCGCGAACTAAAAGTGCCACGCCCAACATCCTGGCCGCTTAAGCGCACATCAGCTCCTTCTAACTGGATGGAACCAAAAGCAAGCAGTTCGGCAGTGGCCCAGTCTATCTTTTGTTCTTCATTAAATAATTTTATTTTATCGTTTAATA
>JAFAFV010000088.1 GCA_023423285.1 Bacteroidota bacterium | reverse complement strand
AACCTTTGTTTGACGATGGCCCACGTGCCGATGTAGATATGCCTGGAGCGCCGGTGAGAATCACGAAATTTAATACTGCCACGCGAAAACCCATAGCGCAATATGCTTATTTATTAGATGCAGTGGCACGAAAACCTTTGCTGGCAGACGCTTTCAGGATAAATGGCGTACCGGAGATACTTTGGTATGACGAAAAAAAACTATTGGTAATGGAGCGGTCTTTCACTATGGGCATTCTAAGTTCTACAATAAAAATTTACCTGACTGATTACTCCGGAGCAACAGATGTATTAAATATGGCAAGTCTTACTAATAAGGCTGCTTACCAGCCCATGTCCAAAAGACTTTTACTGAATTCGGACAGCCTCAACCAGTTTACTGACAATATAGAAGGTATGACCTTGGGCCCAAGATTAGCGAACGGCAACCGCTCGCTAATTTTAATAGCCGATAACAATTTTCAGAAAATTCAAAAGAGCCAGGTGTTTTTGTTTGAGGTGGTGGAATGATGCCCCCTGCTAATCTTAGTGGTGGGTTTTTATTGGTGGATTTTAGTACATTTGAAACACCAACTAAAAATTATGAATAAATTTTTATGCGCGATTGTATTGGCTTTAATAAGTGCCATTACCTGTTATTCTCAAGATGTAATAACTCAAAAGAACGGCGATAAGATCAACGCCAAAATCGTTGAAGTAGGAATATCTGAAATTAAGTATAAGAAGTTCGATAATCAGGATGGTCCAGTATATTCAATTGCAAAAAGGGATGTATTGAAAATTATCTATGAGAACGGTACAACAGATCAATTTAGTGGAACTGATAACGCCGACCCCGAAAATTTGAAGCTTCAGGCTCAAGCGGATGCCTCAAAGCATTATACAAGATATAAGCCTGCAGGCACAGGTACCTTAGTAGCGAGTTTAGTTTCCCCGATTGTTGGCCTTATACCTGCCATCGCTACTGCGTCATCTGAACCCAAAGAAAAGAACCTGAACGTGCCCGACTCTGTATTAATTCAGAACCCAATTTATAACGATGCCTACATAATAAAGGCTTCCAGCATTAAGCGTAAGAAGGTGTGGAAAAACTGGCTTATAGGTTTGGGTGCCAATGTAGTTGCGACAGCGATATTAATTGCAACCGGAGATATAGAAGTAAGCTACTGATAGATCACTAATGCCAGACGAATTGAAGGAAAGCTCTGATTTTTCGCCTTTCCAGTCAAGTTTTACCTATAAAGGACAGACGTTTGACTGATTTACTACAACTAAAGTTATGGTCAGGCATCCGGAATACTATGTTTACATTGACCAAAATTAAAAGGAATGCTACGCTTTAAGCAGGGGGCAGGATGGGTTTCTTCATCACAGAAAGGCAAAAATTTAACGAGAGGGTCAGCATTGGGAATGTTCGTTGAAAAAAGATATTCAGGCCAAATAACACCCTATAGGATGTAAAACAATAAATTTGGAATAATGGCAGAATACTGTTCATCATGCGCCGGACAGTTAGGCATCCGATCCGATGATCGTAAAGCCTCCGCGAAAGGGTAAAATATCTCTCACCCACCAAATCCCAACATCTTTTTTACGCGTGTGCGATGCTGAAAGGGACAGAAATGACGAAAATGACACTACAGTATAAAAAAATGATTTTTTTTAAAATATCCCTCATTTAATACAATGTGTCGGATGTGTGTCGGAATCTTTAAATAAAAAAGAGTTACTTTATTGTAACTCTTTGATTTTCAGTGACCCCGTCAGGATTCAAACCTGAAACCTTTTGATCCGTAGTCAAATGCTCTATTCAATTGAGCTACGGGGCCTTTTTGGGAGAGCGAAGGTAGGAGCTTTTTATGAAACGTCAAAATCATTCAACACGAGACTTTACAGATTTTTTATTACCGCAGCCAGCCATTACTCCCCTACCCAGTCATAATCCAGTTGGCGCTTATCTAAATTGGCGGCAACCACCTGTATGCGCACTTTGTCGCCCATGGTGAATTTTTTTCTTGTGCGGCGGCCTATCAGCGCGTAATCTGATTCAGAGTGCTCAAAATCATCGTGTTCTTTGAGCATGGTTATAGATACCATTCCTTCGCAAAGATGATCAACCGTTTCGGCCCAGAAACCATGCTTGGACACTCCGCTTACTATGGCATCAAACTCCTCGCCTACAAATTGCTGCATATATTGAACCTGTTTGTATTTATTAGCGCTGCGCTCGGCTTCCATGGCATTGCGTTCGCGGTCGCTGCAATGCTTGCATTTTTCTTCCATTTTCTTATCCAGATTTACACGGTCTTCAAGCACTTCTAATAAAATGCGGTGCACCATTATATCAGGATAACGCCGGATAGGAGAAGTAAAATGGCAATAATATTCAAAACCGAGGCCGTAATGCCCCACGTTGCTTGCAGTATATTTGGCTTTTGCCATGGTGCGGATGCCTAACTGTGAAAGAACAGCTTCCTCGGGCCTGCCCCTGGTTTCCAGCAAAAGCTTGTTAAAAGAATCGGCAATGGTTTCGGCGCTTGAGATATCAAACTTATAACCAAATTTATTGGCAAATGCAATAAAGGGCAGTAGCTTTTCCTCATCAGGCGTATCGTGTATGCGGTACGGAAAAGGAATGGATTTGTTATTGACTTTTACTTTTGAAACATGCCGTGCTACATACTTATTTGCCAGCAGCATCAGTTCTTCAATTAATTGATGCGCCTCTTTGCTTTCTTTTAATTCAATACCCAATGGCGTGCCATTTTCATCCAGCTTAAACCTTACTTCTGTTGAATGAAAATTGATCGCGCCTTCGTCAAACCGGTACTTGCGCAAGGTTTGTGAAATTTTGTTTACAGCCAGTATTGCTTCAGCATGATCGCCGGTGACGGTTTCAATGATTCGCTGGGCTTCTTCGTAAGTAAACCTGCGATCTGAATGAATAATCGTTTTACCCAGCCAGTATGTTTTTACCTCGGCTTTATCGTTCAACTGAAAAATAGCTGAAAAACAAAGCTTATCCTCATTCGGTCTTAAAGAACACAACACGTTTGATATTTGTTCCGGCAGCATTGGGTTCACCCTGTCTGGCAAATACACCGAGGTTGCCCTGTGATACGCTTCTTCATCAAGCGCATTGCCTGGCGTAACATAATGCGAAACATCTGCAATGTGTACACCAATTTCATGATTGCCATTTTTTAATTTGCGGTAAGAGATGGCATCATCAAAATCTTTGGCATCAACAGGGTCAATGGTAAAGGTGAGGATACTCCGTACATCTTTGCGAATGCTAATTTCTTCTTTGGATATCTCTTCGGGCAAGCGGGCGGCAACTTCTAAGGCCTCATCACTAAAATGCAACGGGAACCCATGTTCCAGCAATGTTTCCTGCATGGCAGCATCGGCTTCATTTTCTTCACTCATTACAGAAATGATCTCACCTTCAGGCCGCTTATCACCGCTATCCCATTTGATCAATCGGGCTATTACTTTATCTCCTTCTTTGGCGCCATTTATATTTTTTTCTGAAATATAAATATCGGGTACGCCTTTTTCCTTGTCGCCCAGTACAAATGCAAAACCTTTGTTCATTTGCACTACGCCCATGAACTCGGTTCTCTTGCGTTTTAAAACTTCAACCACTCTTCCTTTCATCTTTTCATCAAATCCTGAGCGCAACTTGATACGCACCGTATCGCCATCCATAGCATTGTTGATATCTTCAGGAAATACAAGTATGTCTTCCTCCATTCCTTCCACAATTACAAAGCCCCTGCCTGAGCGTGTTACATCAAGCGTACCCTTAATCGTATCATTTGCCGTGTTTTTGATGTGTTTTCTGGAGCCTGATACTATGGGCCTTGAAGGCTTATTTTTTCTTCTCATAAACTAATTTTTATTTTGTATAAAGCGATATACGATATTATTAAAAACATCAGTTTCCTCAAATAAAAACCGGTGCGCAACAGGAATAGCAAAAACCGGGAACTCCTGTAAACTGTGTTTAAATCCTCTTAACCGCATCGCATCTTTTTCTGTAGTGATGATGATCTTATTTTGTTGTTTCATTGTTTCAAATGCACTCTTAACGGTATTAATATCGTTTTGGCTAAACTTGTGATGGTCTGAAAAACTGATAATAGAAAAGCTAATATCATGCCGTTTTAGATGGTCTAAAAGTGGATCGGGGTTAGCAATACCCGTCACAACTAACGCGTTCTGCACATCCTGCAAGGCTTTTTCTTCAAGATTGAAAATGCCATACAATTGCCCGTATTGGATGCATGTAAAGAAAATCTGCTGGAATGCCTGCAGGCCAATCTGGCTAATAACCTGATTTTTTTGCACTACAGTGAGATTTGGCGGGCATTTGGTGACTACAATTACCTGCGCCTTCTTATAATTACTTTTCAGATCTCTTAGCTGTCCGGCAGGCAAATAAAAATCATTTACAAACAGGTTACTGTATTCGGTTAGTAAAATATTCAGCCCTGCAACAACAGTTCGATGCTGAAAAGCATCGTCGAGTATAATAACATCAATTGACGGAAATTGTTGCATCGCGGTATTAATAGCTTCGACCCTTCTCTCCGCCACTACAACTTTTGTTTCAGGAAATTTTGAATAGAATTGCAGCGGTTCATCACCTATTTCAGCCGCGGTTGTGTTTTTATTTGCAATCAGCATTCCGGTTGTTTCGCGTTTGTACCCGCGGCTAATGGTTGCTATTTCATAATGCGGCGTCAGCAATCGCAATAAATACTCCACCATGGGCGTTTTGCCGGTTCCACCCACTGATAAATTACCAACACAAATTACGGGCAAATCGAACCTTGTTGTTTTCTTCCAGCCCCAGTGGTAAATATTATTATGAATGATAATACCCGCTTTATACAACCATGATAATGGCAGCAAGAGCTTTGATTTTCGTTTCATAACATTTTTAAATTGCATCAAATAATAATTTTCATAAACAATCGCGCCTTATGAAAATGCCTAAAAACGATACACTCTTTCAGGCGTGACACAATAATCTAACGGTACATCAAACTCATTGCGATCGGTTATTGTATCTATGGCTTCAAAATAGCTCAGTCCAATTTTAAGAGCATCTGCACGGCATCCTGCCAGAAATTTATCATAAAAACCTTTGCCATACCCAACCCTGTACCCATTTTTGTCGAAACAAAGTAAAGGCACTAATACCAGGTCAATATCTGCAGCGTTAAGTACTGTATTGCCAGAGGGCTCTAAAGTGCCAAAGCGATTAACGATAAAATCATCATCGCTACCAGCCACAACGGCCTTCATAGTATAGTTATTAAAATTGCAAACCGGGTAAGCATTTTTTAAGTCCGGATTGCTAAAACCCAGGTATCTGATGATATAAGTTGTATCAATTTCACTATATTCTTCCATAGCTTTATAAGAAAAGACCACGTCAATAAAGGGCAGGCTGATCTTTTGAAATTGTATCAAAAGCAAGTCATTCCATTTTTCGCGCTGTACCGGCGAAATCTCGTTTCGCTTTTGCTTATAAATTTTCCTAGCTTCTTTTTTCAGCATCCGCTTTATTATTAATGAAGAAAGAGAATATAGTGGTACCGTAATTTTTCTCAAAACTGTATTTATTATAATCTTTGTAATTGTTGCGTGGCGTATGTTCAAGCACAAAAATGCCTTCATCAGATAGCAGGTTCTTTTCTATAATTATTTTTGGAATATCATCAATAATAGTAAGTGCGTAAGGCGGCCCAGCAAATATAAAATCGTATTGGGTTGTACAACTTTCTAAAAATTTAAATACATCCATTTTTAAAACCCGCATATTATTAAGTTTTAAAACAGAGGCCATTTTTTTTATGAACTCGAACATCACATTGTGTTTTTCAACAATGGTAAGATGCCCTGCACCGCGGCTGGCCAACTCGTAGCTGATGCTGCCCGTGCCACCAAACAGATCGAGTGTGTTGATCCCTTCAAAGTCAATGCGGTTTTGTAGCACGTTAAAAAGGCCTTCTTTAGCAATATCGGTGGTAGGCCTTGTATAAGGCATCTTTGCTGGCGGGTTAATTTTTCTACCGCCTAATTCTCCACTTATGATTCGCATAGCGCTACCTGGTTCAAAAGAGTAAAATAATGTGCAGGATACTCACCGGCCTGCTGCCATAATGCTTCTTTAAAAGTTATGTTCAAAAAATAATCGTACAGCGTTTTGTAAAGCACAGACTGCTTATCTATCAAACCTGAAATATTCAACTGAACTGTTTCCTGATGCAGTAGAAATACTTCACAAATTTTAAATAAGTAAAACAGCACATCTGCAGGCGCGCTGTAGCAATAAGTTTGCGCAAGCAACAAGTGATCGTGCCTGGTAACAGTAACACTGAAATTTTTGTCGCGAACATTCAGATCAATACAACCATTAGCCATGCCTTTTGCCGCATTTTTTAATTGTATGGATTGTGCATGCCAGAATTTTGAAGAAGGGAAATGCGTCAGTACCCAATTCAGCAATTCGTAAGGCACGGCATAAATGTTAGCCAGTTCCCAATCCGAAACTACTTCATGTATCAGGTGATCCTGCTGCCCGGCATTGTTTAAATACAACAAGGGTGTGTTGTCTCCTGTATTAAAATCAACCGGTAGTAAAGTGTTAGCCGTATAATCAAATGCTGTTGTGATTTTCGAGAAGGGGGCATTCAGCGCATCATTTGCCTGTAGAATGCCGTTTAGTTGATCAACACTTGTGTGCTTCAAATAATATCTCTTCAGTTCACAAAGGTGGTCATTCACAAAAATGGCGTAAGAAAAATAATCATTCCCCACCAGCAACGCCAGCTCATCCGGCTGGCAGTCTATGCTGCTTTCACTTTTTATTACAAACTGCTCCTGCAAATTATTTCGATTATAGTTCAGATGTTGTTCAAGGGTAGATCAGGTATTTTGTACGCATTTGTTTATAAGCCGACAATCCGGGTTCCCAGGTTTTGCGAATGTTTTCTTCACTCATGCCCTGCTCAATCTGTTTTTTGAAATCATAGACACCGGCCAGTTTGTTGATATCACCAATTTGGTTGCTTTGAGATTTATCAAAGAATTTCGACTTATCAGGATAGGCGTTGTACAGGTCAATCATCCATTGAATATTGATCTTGCGTTCTTTTATCAGATTACTCATATCATAGTTGCGCAGGTCAAGTCCGTAGCAGGCTTTATTCATGTGAAGCGGCGTTTCAGCCATGCCTTTTATACTAACGGGGGTGAAATTGAAACTGTATTTACCTTTAAGCGCAGGCGCGCCCAATACTGAAAAAGGGAAATAAGTGCCTCTGCCCTGGCTTACTATTGTTCCTTCAAACAGGCAAACAGAGGGATACAATAGAATGCTTTGCTGTGTATTAAGGTTTGGCGACGGTTTTACCGGTAATGTGTACAACATATCATGATTATAGTTTGCAACCGGTATTATCTTTACATTAGCTTTTGCTTTATTAGGCAACCAGCCTTCACCGTTTATCATTAGTGCCAATTCGCCAACGGTTAATCCATGAGCAATTGGTATGGGATAAGCGCCAATGCCGGATTTCAGTTTCATATCTAAAATAGGACCATCAACAAGGTACCCATTAGGATTAGGTCTGTCAAGTACCAGTAATTCTTTATTATTTTCCGCGCAGGCTTCCATCAATCTGCCCAGCACATTTATATACGTGTAAAACCTGCAGCCAACATCTTGTATATCATAGATCATAATGTCAACATTGGCCAGGTCTTGCGCGCTTGGTTTGCTTTTAGTGCCATAAAGTGAAATGACAGGAATACCTGTTTTCGCATCTACATCGTCGCTCACTTTTGCACCTGCTGACGCATCTCCACGAAATCCATGTTCGGGGCCAAAAGCTTTTACAACATTGACGCCGCGTGCCAAAAGACTGTCCACTAGATGTACATTGCCAATGCGCGATGTTGGGTTGGCAAGAATACCCACGCGCTTGTTTTTAAGGTAATCAATATATTTCTCCGTTTGATCCGCACCGGTAATAATATTGTAACTAAATGCAGAATCTTTTGCCTTTGCATAAGGATCGGCAATGCCGGGACGAGAAGAACCACAGGAAAGAATTACGATAGCAAAAAATAGTAAAAAGTGTATCAGTTTCATACATGAAGTTTTAAAAGCAGCCAAATATACTGCATTATTTCTATGACATGCTCATCATTTCAATTCGTTGTAAAGCGTTCAAATAAAATTATTTTGGCGACTTTTTTAAACAGTTCTATTAACTACTTTTGGCTATAAAGCTTCCCGTTTAAATAGGTTACATTTGTTGCCTTAAAACAAAAACCATGAATGAAGTTTATGTACTTGCTGCCGTACGCACACCAATAGGCAGCTTTGGCGGAAGCCTTAAAAGCTTTAACGCCACACAGTTAGGCGCTGCTATTATAAAGGCTGCTGTGGAAAGATCGGGGATCAGCCATAAACAGATTAATGAGGTTTTTATGGGCTGCGTATTGCAGGCCAATCTGGGACAGGCGCCTACACGCCAGGCTGCAAAATTTGCCGGCTTACCGGATAATGTGAATTGCACAACGGTAAACAAAGTTTGCGCCAGCGGGATGAAAGCAATAGCGTTTGCCACTCAAAGTATTTTGCTGGGCGATGCAGATGTGGCGATTGCCGGTGGCATGGAAAGCATGAGTAATGTGCCTTTTTACACCGATAACATGCGCTGGGGTCAAAAATATGGCAACAGCATCTTAGTTGACGGTCTTGCAAAGGATGGCCTTACTGATGCATACGACGGAAACGCTATGGGGCTTGCTGCAGAGCTTTGCGCAGGCGAATGCAATATTTCGCGCGAAGAGCAGGATGCCTTTGCCATTGAGAGTTACAGGCGCAGTTATGATGCCTGGGTAAGCGGTAAGTTTGACAGTGAAATTGTTCCCGTTTCGGTTTTGCAGCGCAATGGCGAACCTCTATTGATCGCACAAGATGAAGAACCCTTTAATGTAAAATTTGATAAAATACTAACGCTGAACCCGGCCTTTAAAAAAGACGGAACCGTAACTGCTGCCAATGCCAGCACAATGAATGATGGCGCGGCGGCTTTGGTTTTGATCAGTAAAACGAAATCAGAACAATTGGGCTTAAAACCAATTGCTAAAATCTTAAGCTATGCCGATGCAGAACAGGCGCCACACTGGTTTACCACTACCCCATCGCTTGCCGTGCCAAGAGCAGTTGAAAAAGCCGGGCTGCAAATGAGCGATATTGATTTCTGGGAATTGAATGAAGCCTTTAGTGTGGTAGCTATTGAAAACAGCAAACGCATGAAGCTTGATCCCCAAAAAGTGAATGTGAACGGTGGCGCTGTATCGCTGGGGCACCCACTTGGTGCAAGCGGTGCCAGAATTATTGTTACACTCATTAATGTATTAAAGCAGCGAAACGGAAAATATGGCGCGGCTGGCATTTGTAACGGAGGTGGCGGTGCCAGCGCTATGGTAATCGAAAATATCTGACAAAAATAAATCCCGCCTGATTTTTTCCGGCGGGATTTATTTGTAGAAAATCAGTTTATTTTTCCGGCCTTAAAACGGCGGTAACCCTGTTTTTTCCGGTGAATATTTTATTTGCTGCATCCTGCACGCTTTGCACTGTTAATGCCTTCACATATTTTTCGTAATTAAGAAAGCGGTCAACATCTCTGTTCTCAACTGTTGTACTTAAAATATAGCCCAGCCACGTGCCATTTTGCTTCATGGATGTACGGTTGCTTTCAATCCATTGCAATTTTACCTTATCCAGATTGTCTTTAGAAGGGCCGTTCGATTTAATATTTTCAATTTCCTGATTCATTGCTTTTATCAAAGTATCTATTTTATCCGGGCCTGTTGGCAATTGTATAAAAGCAGAATAGTTTTGATAAGGGTATTTATTGAGGCCAATGCTTGTGCCACCGCCATAAATGCCTTGTATCTTCTCGCGTAATTCTTCAATCACTCTTATATTTAACACCTCGCTTACTGCAGAAGCACGCAAAGCCAAATCTTCGCTATAAGGTATTTCACCCGTTACCATCGACAGGATAAGGCTTTTATCAGCCTGGCCTTTATTCACATTAATCTCTTTTACACCTTTTACAGGCCGCAGGCCATTGTCTTTATAGCTGAATGTTTTTTTAACTGATGGCAAGCCTCCAATGTATTCTTCAACCAGAGGCTTCAGCGTTACTTCATCAATGCTGCCTACAAATACGAAATTCATACCGTAAGCATTGCCAAATCTTTCTTTATAAATAGCCAGGGCACGGTTCATGTCTACCTTATCAAAATACTCAGGCCTGGGCACACCAATTGGCGCCAGCGGGTGATTACCATATACCGTTTTTAGCAACGTGTCAATAAAAACATTTTGCGGATCTGCCAGCAGAAATGCCAGCTGCGATTTATTTCTTTGAACAAAGGTATTGAACAATGCCTCATCCACCCTGGGTGATGTGGCTTTTAAATACAATAACTGCAACATAGTTTCCAAATCTTTCACACTGCTGTTGCCCGAAAAGCCATCTGTGGTGGGGCCAAAAGATGCACCGGCGGTAGCTACTTTGCCAGCCATAACTTTTTGTAAATCGGTGGGAGAAAACTCTCCAAAACCCATTGCATTCACCACATTTAAAGCATAAGCCGCATTGTACTTATCGGCTGCTCCATAATTACTGTTGCCGCCAAACCTGCGGGCGCCCATCAGTATTTCATCATTTTTAAAATCTGTTTTTTTAAAGGTAACGGTCGTTCCGTTACTCAGCACCCAGGTTTTGGTACCAAGTTTTGTGTCAGCCGTTTCTTTAATGATCTTGCCGGGCACCGGCTCATTTGCCAGCAACTTTGTAGCAATTAATTTTTCTTCGTAAGGCTTAATGTCTTTTCCGGCCGCCGCGGCAGTGGCAATACTAATAAGACTTTCAGCCTGTGGCAGGTTGTTTGTTTCAGGGCCTGTCATTGATACAAAAAACTGTGGCGTTTTTTCAAGCAGCCTGGATACTTCGTTTAAATCTGCCAGCGTTATTTGCGGGATCAGGGTTTTATAATACGCATACTCCACCTCAATGCCGGGTATGGGTTCCTGCTCTAAAAAATTACGAATGTATTCTCCTACATAATTAGCCGACTCAGTTTTTTCACGCTCGTTATAAGCTTTTTCCATGGCAGCCAGCATACTCATTTTAGCCCTGTTCAATTCTGTTTCTGTAAAACCAAAGCGCCTGGCCCGTTCAATTTCTTCCATTAAAGCATTAAGTCCTTTTTGTGCAGCATCGGCAGTGGCAATAGCCGCGCCGGCATTAAACTGATCGTACCCGCGAGCATAACTGTTAAAATAAGTATAGCCAAATACAAAGGGCGGGTTTTCCTTTTGCGTCAATTCATTTAAACGCTGGTTGAGCAGCGAGGTATAGATACTTTTTAAAAGATCATTTTTATACCCGCTCACTGTTGTAGCCTGCTTTGACGGAAAGGCACTGTAAGCAACAGAAAGCATATAATTGGTGGCTTCTTTATCTGTTACCACTGTGGCTGTGTTTTCGGAATAGGCCGGCACTTCTGCATCCGTTCTGGGTCTTGAATTGGCAGGGTTTTTTAGTCCGCTGAAATGTTTTTTAATCAGTTCCTCAGCTTTAGCTGCCTGCACATCACCTACAACAATTACAGCCATTAAATCTGGCCGGTACCATTCTTTATAATATCTTCGAATGGCATCAGGATTAAAATTTTTAATTACAGAATCAAGCCCAATAGGCAGGCGATGTGCATATTTGCTTCCCGCAAAAAGATGAGGATAGGTTTTGCGAAACATGCGATCTTCAGCACCTTTGCCCAGGCGGCTTTCTTCTAAGATCACCGCGCGTTCGCTTTCAATATCTTCATCCAGAAAGGTGATCTGGTGCGCCCAGTCTTGCAACACCTGAAAACCTTTTTCAAGGTTACCGGGCTGATCAGTTGGGATGGGCAAAATGTATACTGTCTCATCAAAACTGGTGTAGGCATTCAGATCGTTGCCAAAAGCCACCCCAATGCTTTGCAAAAAACTGACGATCTCGTTTTTCTTAAAATTTTTTGTTCCGTTAAACGCCATGTGCTCGGCCATGTGCGCCAGTCCCTGCTGGTCGTCGTCTTCCTGTATAGAGCCTGCATTCACCACAAGGCGCAGTTCCACTTTTTGTTCAGGCTTTTTGTTTTCCCTTATGTAATAGGTCAGGCCGTTTTCCAGCTTTCCTATTTTTACTTTAGGATCAACGGGTATTTTATCGGTTAAATTTACCTGCGCTGTAGCAGCCATGCCTGCGAACAAACACAGTACAAACAGCAGTCTTGTTTTCATCAGGTTAATTGTACTCATACACTATTTTTTAAAATGAATTATTGAGGTTCAGTCAGATTTAATTATAACAAAATTACGTGTTCATGCCTTCTACCACGATGACAATTTCACCTTTAACCGTTTTTTGAGAAAAATAATTTGCAACCTCCTGTAAAGTTCCCCTTTTATTTTCTTCAAACATTTTTGTCAGTTCGCGGCTAACGCTGCACTGGCGATCAGGCCCAAAGTAGGCTGTCAGGTCTGTCAATGTTTTTACAAGGCGCATGGGCGATTCATAAAAAATCATGGTTCGCTCTTCTGTTTTTAGTTTTTCGAGCAGTGTGTGGCGGCCTTTTTTTAAAGGAAGAAAGCCTTCAAAACAAAAACGATTGGTAGGGATGCCGCTATTGACGAGTGCTGGTACAAATGCCGTGGCACCGGGCAGCGAGATGATGGTTATATCATTTTTAACACATTCGCGTACCAGCAAAAACGCGGGATCTGAAATGCCGGGAGTGCCTGCATCGGTTACCAAAGCCATTTTTTTTCCATGAGCCAACTGATCTGTCAAATGCTGTAAAATTTTATGCTCGTTGTGCTGGTGATACGGCGTTAGCGGTTTGGTAATATTGTAATGATTGAGCAGGTGCGACGTGGTACGGGTATCTTCTGCCAGGATCAAATCCACCTGCTGCAACACCTCCAGCGCCCGCAGGGTGATGTCTTTTAAATTACCGATGGGTGTGGGAACCAGATAAAGCATGATTTGATAAAAAATTTTCTTTGCGGCACTTCTACTGACTGGCTTTAGCAGGTTTAAAAATCAGAGACAATAAGATGTACACTATAAATATTACCGGTACGGAAGCCCACTGCAAAATTATAACAGCAATCAACCCGATAACCAACAGCAACAACTTATCCTGGGTATCTTTTAAATTTTTGCTTTTAAACTTCATGCTCATCATGGGGATGTTACTGACCATTAAATAGCTTATTAGCAGTATGAGTGCATAAATGATAAAAATATTGCTGTATAAAGATTCTATATCCCACCTGCTTACCCGCGCAAGCGGTAACGAAGCAATAACAAGGCCGGCAGCAGGAATGGGTATGCCTTTGAAATAATACCGCTGTTCATTATCTAAATTGAATTTTGCCAGGCGCCAGGCGCCGGCACAGGGCAATATAAAAGCTGGCAATTGAAACCAAAAAGGATCTTCAATTTGCGGATTTTGAGAAAGAGCCATTTCAAGCATTTTATAAAGGATCATTCCCGGCGCCACCCCAAAACTTACCACATCAGCCAGAGAGTCCAGTTGCCCACCCATTTCCGATGTGGCGTTGAACAGGCGCGCCACAAACCCATCAAGAAAATCTATTACTGCAGATAAAAAGATAAAAAAGCAGCCCAGCATGAGTGATACACCCGTGAGATTAAGATCGCCATCTGGGTGGTATTGCAGGATGAGCACGATGGCTATGCATCCAAATAAAAGATTGAGAAGCGTGAATAAATTGGGAATTTGTTTCATGGTTTTCCTGCTTAAAATAAATTATGCAGTCTAGGCCTTGCTGCTCATCAACCTTTCAATATCATCGGCCTCAATGGGAATATTTTTCATGAGATCAATGTTTCCGGTTTTAGTAAGCCAGAAATTATTTTCGATCCTGATGCCTGTTTGTTCTTCTTCTATATAAATGCCTGGCTCAATTGTCAACAACATGCCCGGCTGCAATGGTGTGCGGAACGGGCCCAGGTCGTGCACATCCACACCCAGATGATGCGAAATGCCATGATACAGATATTTACGGAAAGCCTTGTTTTCGGGATCTTCATTTTTTACATCAGCCTTTGTGAGCAATCCCAATTTTATAAATTCCTTTGTAGCCTGCGTTCCAACTTTTTCAGTGTAATCTACTAATGTAATACCTGGCTTTAGAATTGATGCGCAGTAGCGGTGAATTCTTAAACAGGCGTTGTACAGCTCCTTTTGCCGTGCGGTGAACTTGCCGTTAACAGGCACCGTGCGGGAAAGATCGGCATTGTAACCTCCGTATTCAGCACCAAAGTCCATCAGTATCAAATCTCCATCTTTACATTGCTGGTTATTGTTGATGTAGTGTAAGATCCGTGCATTGTCCCCGCTGGCAATAATGCTGCTGTATCCTTCCCTGGTGGCACGATTACTGAGAAACGAATGGACTATCTCGGCTTCAATTTCATACTCCCACACGCCGGGCTTTATAAAGCCAAGCAGGCGGCGAAAGGTTTTATCGGTAATGTCAATGGCCTGTTTCACCACTTCCACTTCTTCGGCTGTTTTAACAGCGCGCAAAGGAAGCATAATAGGCGCAAGACGTAAATAATTATGCAGCGGATAGCGCTTTTTCATTTCAGTAATGTAGCGGTATTGCCTTGTTTCCAAAAACACGCCCTGGCGGTCGTGCTCGTTTGTATCAAGATAGATATTTTCTGCCGCGTGAATCCATGTTTGTAAAAGTGCAGGGAGCGCATCTGCCCAAATAATGGTTTTAATGCCACTCATGGCGGCAGCCTCGTTGGAACGTAATCTTTTACCATCCCATTTTTCCTTCATTTCATTGGGGCGAACTAATACCAGCACCTCTTTATATTTGGGATCAGGGTTATCAGGAAAAAAAATCATCATGGTATCTTCCTGCCTGATACCGGTAAGCCAGAAGAGGTTGCTGTTTTGTTTAAAACGGTGCAGCGCATCACTGTTTTCGGGCACTTCGTCGTTAGAAAGAAAAATAGCGATGGAATTTTTTTTTAATCTGGAAACAAGTCGTTTGCGGTTTTGAATAAATATTTTTGGATTGAGCGGTAAATATTTCATAAACAACATTTAGTTCGTAAAGATAAGCCAAAACATATTTTAAGCATTTTATAAAACAAAGATGCCGGTGAATAACCGGCATTATGATTTGTTACAATAAAATTTTTAAAACAGGCCGTACAACTGGGAATCAATTTTAGAAATGATTTGGCCAAAGTCTTCGTCGTTTTCTGCAAACTTGTTTTTATCTACATCAATGGTAAGCAACGGGCCCTCTTTATAATGTTCTATCCACTTGTTATAAAATTCATTTAGCTTTTTCAGGTAATCAAGCCGGATGTTTTCTTCATACTCACGCCCTCTTTTTTGAATATTGCCAACAAGCGTAGGCACAGAGGCATTTAGATATATTAAAAGATCGGGTGGCCGAACCATTGATTTAAGGGTTTGAAAGAAGTCATAATAATTATCAAAATCTCGTTTGCTCATCAACCCCATTTCGTGAAGGTTAGGTGCAAAAATATTGGCATCCTCATAAATGGTACGATCCTGTATGACGGTTTCAGTACCGCTTTGAATGTCTAACAACTGCTTCAGGCGGCCATTTAAAAAATAGATTTGAAGGTTAAAACTCCAGCGGGGCATGTCTTCATAAAAATCCATCAGGTAAGGATTGTGATCCACATCTTCAAAATTTGGTATCCACTTATAATGCTTGCTCAACATTTCGGTTAAGGTGGTTTTACCTGCGCCAATGTTGCCTGCAATTGCTATATGCTTTGGTTTTGATTTTGATTTGGCCATGTTTATCACTTAATGCTCATGTAATAATGAAGTTGTACTGAACTTCAAAATAGCTATTCTTTTTTATATGCAACTTATTTTCTTAAAAATATTTTAACCCCATTGCTTCACGAACCAGTTGCATAGTCTTATCAGCGTTTTTATTTGCTTTCTCTGCACCTTCTTCAAGTATGATTTTAAGATAACTTTCATTATTTCTTATATCTCTGGCTCTTTGTCTTATTGGCGAAATGTAAGCGATCATATCTTCTGCCAGTTGCTTTTTCATATCACCGTAGCGAATGCAGCAATTGTTATAGTCGGCTTCAAATTTTTCAATTATTTCCTGCGTGCTTACCAGTTTCATCAGGTCGAAAATATTAATAATGTAATCAGGCTTAGGAGTGTTTGGTTTTGCCGGGCCCTGGTCTGTTTTTGCTTTCATGATCTTTTTACGCAGCACCTCGTCATCATCTGAAAGATATAAAGTGGCATTTTGGTTTTCGCTTTTGCTCATTTTTCCCCCGCCATCAAGGCTTGGTACTTTTAATAGCTCACTGCCAAAGTTAAAAGCTTTAGGTTCGGGCAAAACGTTACCAAACCTATGGTTAAAGCGCTGTGCAAAATTGCGCGTCATTTCAAGATGTTGCTCCTGATCTTTGCCCACGGGTACCAGCGTGGCCCGGTGTATTAAAATATCCGAAGCCATCAGCACCGGGTAAGTTAGCAATCCTGCATTCACATTACCAGGTTGCAGCCTTACTTTATCTTTAAACGTTGTGGTTTTTTCAAGTTCGCCCTTATAAGCAAGCATGTTCAGGTAAAGGTATAACTCTGACGTTTGTGGTAAATGGCTTTGGCAATATAAGGCCACTTTTTCAGGGTCAAGTCCGCTGGCAATGTATTCCGAAACCACGCTCAGCACATTTTCCCGCAGTTCTTTTGTATCAGGATGCGTGGTAAGCGAGTGCTGGTCGGCTATAAAAAAATAACACTCGTATTCATCCTGCATTTTTACATAATTTCTTAATGCACCGAAATAATTACCTAAATGAAGATTGCCTGTAGGGCGCACTCCGCTCAATACAATTTCTCTATCTTTCATAAGGATGCGAAGATAACAAACCACAAACGAATTGAAATTAGGAATTGATCTATTTGCCGCTTATACAGCGCAAACAACAATACGGTAACAAACAAAAAATGGTATTACAATTTTATTACCTGATAAAAGTCATGATTTTATTCTTGCCAAACTTTTTGTGAGAGTTTAAAAAACTCTGTATCTTCGGTAACGTAAACGCAAAACAAACGATTTGACTATTATTGTTTACTTCACATAACATACTTTTCAAATGAAAAAGAATTTTTCGAGGAGACAATTCCTCACAACCGGAATGATTGGCTTATCAGGACTGGCTATTGCCGGAAATTCGGCGCCATCTATATTAACTCTTTCAGATAAAATAAAAATCGGTTTAATTGGTGTAGGGCAGAGAGGTTTGGGATTGGCAACCGTTATAAAAAATACACCGGGGCTTGCGCTTACGGCCTGCTGTGATTTGATTCCCGGGAATTTAGCTGCGGGTATGAAACTATCCGCACCAAATAGTAAAAGTTATACCGACTACCGAAAACTGCTGGAAAATAAAAATGTGGATGCTGTAGTGATCGCCACCCCACTATACCTACACTACCCCATGGCAATGGATGCGCTGAAAGCCAACAAGCACATCTATATTGAAAAAACAATGACCTATGACATTGTGCAGGCTTTAAACATTGTTAAGGAAGTAAAAAAACATCCAAAACTGGTTTTTCAGGTAGGACACCAGTACAGGTATTACGACATGTACCCAAAAATTAAAACTTACATTGCAAACGGTTTAATCGGCAAGGTTACACATTTTGAATCGCAATACAACCGCAACTCCAACTGGAGGAGGCCCGTGCCAGCAGGTTATACCGATAAGCAAATCAACTGGAGAATGTATAAAGAATATTCTGGCGGTGTATTGGCAGAGCTCTCTGCCCACCAGATAGATGTTGTGAACTGGCTGACAGACAGCAGGCCCGAAAAAGTAATGGCAATGGGCGATGTGAATTACTGGAAGGATGGCAGAACAACATTCGATAATGTTCGCGCGATTTACGAATATCCCGGCGGCATTAAATCAAGCGTCACCTCTATACTCAGCAACCAGTACAATAGCTACATAACGCGCATTTTAGGCAGCGAAGGTACAATTGAAATGGGCAGAGATTTTGCAAAACTTTACATGGAACCTAAGAAAAAAGAATTAGCAATTGTAGATGGTGTAACCGGTGCAACCAAAGAAGCGCTGGAAAAAGGTGAAGGTATTAAAATTTATACTGACCGCGAAGGTATTGAACCAACCGTTTATGCCATGAAAGCTTTTGAAGATAGCATCCGAAAAGGGCAAAAAGCTACCTGTAATGAAATTACAGGAAAAGATGTGGCCATAGCCGTTCATTTAGGCAACAAATCCACAGAAACCGGAAATACTGAATACTGGAAACCCGAATATTCTATAGTTTAATCTTTAATCAACAAAACATTTTTTTTAATGAGTACTGAACTATCAGCAACCGGCAATAGTTTAAGCCGCAGGGACACGATTGTTTCATTAGCCATCATTGGCTGTATGTTTTTCATTATTGGGGCTATATCATGGGTTAATGCCATTTTGATACCCTATTTTAAAGTAGCGTTTCAACTGAATAATAACCAGTCATATTTTGTTACGCTTGCGTTTTACATTTCTTACTTCTTCATCTCGGTGCCGGCATCCTATCTTTTAAAAAGAGTTGGCTTTAAAAAAGGTCTTATGATCGCGCTCTGGATCATGGGTTTAGGCGCATTGCTTTTTGTACCAGCAGCCCATTTCAGTACGTATGCTGTGTTTCTTATCGGCCTTTTTTCTATCGGTACAGGTCTTGCGGTTTTGCAAACAGCCATTAACCCTTACGTAACTATTCTGGGTCCGCAGGAAAGAGCCGCGCAAAGAATCAGCATGATGGGCGTTTGCAATAAGCTGGCGGGTATTTTAGCACCATTGATTTTTGCATGGGCCATTTTAAAGCCTACAGACAATGAAATGTTCAAGCAAATACCCACGATGCTGCCTGAGGAAAGAGATATTGTTTTACAGGAACTGATCAGGCGTGTGATGGTTCCTTACACAATTGTGGCGGCAGTATTGTTTATGCTTGGACTTTTTGTTCGCTATTCACCTCTGCCCGAAATTGATACGGAACACGAGTCGGATGAAGTGCTGGTGGCTAACTCCGGTAAGAAAACTATTTTTCAGTTTCCGCAACTTATACTTGGCGCCATCGCTTTATTCTTACACTTAACCACGCAAATTTTATCCATAGACACTGTAATCAACTACGCGGAGTCAATGGGCAAAACACTAATTGAAGCTAAAACACTTCCTTCCATTACCCTTTTTGGAACAATGGTGGGATACGTCTTCGGCATCGTAGGCATTCCCAGGTTTTTCAGCCAGAAAACAGCATTAAAGTTTTGTGCCACCCTGGGAGCAGTCTTATCACTACTGGTAGTTTTAGCCCATGGAAAATTTACCATAGATCTTCCTTTTCTACCGCCGCATACACTCGATCTTTCCATCTGGTTTCTGTGTTCTCTTGGCCTTGCCAACTCACTTATTTGGGCAGGCATCTGGCCGCTTGCGCTTGACGGGCTGGGCAGGTTTACAAAAATAGGATCATCCTTAATGATCATGGGGCTTGTGGCAAACGCTCTGGCGCCCTCGCTTTACAGCGCGCTGGCCACTTCCATCGGATTAAGAGAAGCTTACTGGATCATGGTTCCCTGCTTCCTGTACATAATGTTTTATGCCTTTCACGGGCATAAGATCCGCAAATGGTAATTGTTACAATGAGAAAAAATATCGTTGATACAAGATATTCAATTAACAATCTTCGTTATTTTCACTCTTACTTCAACTTTAATAATACACAGTTTAGAAACTAATAAAGCAAACAATTGATGGCATGGGGCATAGAGGACTGATCAAAATAATCAATGGCAAAATCATAACACCATCAGGTATCAAAAACAACTCTGTTTTATACCTGCGGGATGGACTGATTGATGCGATTTCAGAAAGCGTAGAAGATTCTGATGATGTTATAACAATAAACGCAGGCAGCAAGTATGTCTCGCCGGGATTTATTGACATTCACTTGCACGGTGGCGGCGATTTTGATTTCATGGATAATGATGCTGGGGGTTACTCAACCATTGCACAAGTACATGCGCAATATGGCACCACGTCTATGACGCCTACTACGCTCAGCGCTGACAAGGAAGACCTTTTGGAAACGTTGGCCACATATGCTAAAGTGGTTGAAACAGGAACTGGTGGCGCTGATTTTATAGGCCTCCATATAGAAGGCCCTTATTTTGCTATGAGCCAGAAAGGCGCACAGGATCCGCGCTACATTCGCAACCCTGATGCTGATGAGTACAGGGAAATCCTTGCAGCCTCTAAACACATTACAAGATGGAGTGCAGCCCCGGAATTGCCCGGAGCCCTTCAATTTGCCAGATACATTTCTTCTCATAACGTGTTACCAGCCATTGCTCATACCGAAGCTGTTTATGAAGATATAGAAAAAGCGTTTGAAGCCGGTTATACACTTGTAACGCACCTATACTCAGCAATGCTGGGCGTGACACGCCGCAATGCTTACAGGTATGCAGGCACAATAGAAGCAGCTTATCTGATTGACGAGTTAGATGTGGAAGTGATAGGCGATGGAATACACATGCCTCCCCCACTACTAAAACTTGCTTATAAAATTAAGGGGGCAGATAAAATTGCATTAATTACTGATGCTATGCGAGGCGCCACCATGCCGGAAGGTCCGAGCATTTTAGGCAGCAAAAAAAACGGGTTGGATGTAATTATTGAAAACGGTGTAGCAAAACTGCCGGATCTGTCTGCATTTGCCGGAAGCGTGGCCACTACTGACAGGATTGTAAGAAATATGGTGCAACTTGCCGAAGTTCCCATTTTCGACGCGGTAAAAATGGCCACCGATACACCTGCAAGAATAATGAAAGTGAATAATAGGAAAGGTTCAATAGAAAAGGGCAAAGACGCTGATGTGATCATATTTGATGAAAATATAAATGTGACCACCACTATTGTGAAAGGAAACATTGTTTATGAAACTAATTTAATCTCTGTTTAATGGAAAACAAACTGAATGTTAAAATTTACGATACCAGAAAGGAAATGGGTGAAGCTGCGGCCACATTGGCGGCAGAAAAAATAAATGGACTGTTATTGCAACAGGAAGAAGTGAACATTATATTTGCTGCAGCACCTTCTCAAAACGAATTTTTATCGTCTCTTATTGAAAAAAATGTGGACTGGAGCCGCATCAATGCGTTTCATATGGATGAATATGTGGGACTAGATGCAGATGCCCCACAGGGCTTTGGCAACTTTTTAAAAGACCGCATTTTTAGTAAAGTATCATTCAAATCAGTAACCTATTTAAATGGCAATGCAAAAAATATGGAAGACGAATGCCAGCGTTACGAAGATATGCTGAACACGAAGGTTACAGATATAGTTTGCATGGGCATTGGTGAAAACGGGCATATTGCTTTCAACGATCCGCACGTTGCCGATTTCAATGATGATAAGTTGGTAAAAGTGGTTGACCTGGATATGCAATGCCGACAACAACAGGTAAACGATGGCTGTTTTGCAACCATGACCGACGTGCCTACACATGCGCTTACACTTACTATACCGGCTTTAATGAAGGCTGCTCATGTATTTTGCATGGTACCAGGAGCACTGAAAGCAAACGCCGTATACAATACGCTGCACCAACCGCAGTCTCCTCTGTTTCCCTCTACAATATTACGCTCACATCCCAATGCTATATTGTTTCTTGATAAAGACAGCAGCAATAAATTGAATAAATAATCTATTTTTGGTACAGGTATGTATTATATCGCTACTAAAACCAAAATATGAAAGGCGAAGAAATTTTTGGCGTTAAGCAAATAGCGCAAAAGGCCGGCGTATCCATTGCAACTGTTGACAGGGTTTTGCATAACAGAAAAGGGGTATCTGAAAATACGAAAAAGAAGATCAATGCTATTATAAAGAAGTACAACTATCAGCCCAACATACTTGCCAGGCGCCTGGCATCGCGCAGGTTGTTAAAGTTTGCTACACTCATTCCCGCTGTATCAAAAGAAACAGATTACTGGCAGGCTCCCCTTAACGGAATTGAACAGGCCGAAGCAGAAATAAAACCCTTCGGGATTACTTTTGATAAATATTTTTTTGACCTGAATGATAAGCAAACCTTTATTACGCAGGGAAACAAAATTTTAAAGAAGAATGTAGATGGAATCCTATTTGCACCAAGTTTTGTAGAAGATGCAAAAAAATTTGCGTCAGAATGTGATAAAAAAAATATTCCTTACGTTTTTATCAATTCTGATGTTCCGGGGCTGAACAATTTGTGCTATGTAGGTCCTGAGTTATTTTCAAGCGGCTATACGGGCGCGCACCTTATAAACTATTTAGTGAACGATGGTGAAAAAGCGCTCATCATTAATATTTCAAAAATCCCTGACAGCGTTTACCACCTGGAAGAGAAAGAAAAGGGCTTTAGAGAATTTTTTCACAGAGAAGGTAAAAAAATAGAAATAGAAACTCTCACGATCAGGGAAACCGATTACTTGTCTATTAAAGAAACACTTGCAGAAGCACTTACAAGCAACGCTATAAAGGTGATCTTTGTAACCAACTCAAGGGTGTTTTATGTGGCGCAGTATCTGGAAGAAATGAATATCAAAAACATTGCACTTGTAGGATACGATTTTATTGAAAAAAATCTAAACTACCTGGATACCGGCATAATAGATTTCCTGATTTGCCAGAAACCCAAAGCACAAGGTTACAGGGGCGTAATGGCGCTTTATGACAAACTTGTAAAAAATGATGATGTTACAAAAACCCACTACATGTCTATTGACATCATTACCAAAGAAAACTATAAGTTCTATAAAAATTAATCGTTATCCCAAACTTCATGTCATTTTCTGCCTGATCTTACTTATTTCAGGTCTGCTTGATCATGCTGTGGCTTTTGCACAAAAAGACCTGGGCAATGGCTTTTACGATCATGGCACCACATCGCAGGCGGCTTACAGACGTGGCGTTGTAACCACGGCTGACGCTAATGGAAGAAATATTATTCTAAGCTGGCTGTTTGACCACCGTGGTGCTTACACCCTGCTGTTGCTTGATGCCGAAACCGGCAAAGCCATGCACTTTGATACGCCTTTTCCTAATGGCAGAGATGCTCCTTTTGCTTCAATCATTTCTAAAAACCATAAATACTATACACTGTTTAACGGTTATTTTAGCGAGTTCGATCCTGTAAAAAAACAATTCACTGCCGTAAAAAAAACAAATCCCAGATTAGCTATGTCAATGCTTGAAGATGCAGAAGGAAACATCTGGGCCACCACCTATCCAAAAACCGGGCTTATAAAATTCTCTCCGCAAACCGGTGAAATAAAAGATTACGGTTTTTTATATACGCAAAACTGGGCACAGTACCCGCGCCATCTTGCTGCCGATAATAACGGATGGATATACATTGGCATTGGTACTACCCGCAGCCAGATCATCGCTTTTAATACAAAGACAGAAAAGTCACAACCACTGCTTGCAGAAAACGAGCGGCAGGTGGGTACGGCTTATTTATACAGAGGCACAGACGGGCGGGTATATGCAAAAACAAACAATGCAGAAAACCTCCCATGGATGATCCTCGACAACGGAACCATCAAAGATGAAAGAAATATAAACCCGGCTACGCCTGAATACACACGCTCAGGGGATCAGGGTTTTATCCACAAAACCTTTCCAAATGGAGACTTTCTTGATTACATTCATTTCACACACAGATACTTTACCATCCCCCCCAAAAACGCCGGAGCCAAACGAACTGTAGAGTTTGATTATGAAACAGAGGGCTCCTGGTCATTAGGTGTAATTACCGGCCCCGACGGCAAGCTATATGGCGGTACAGCGTTCCCGATGCAGATGTATAGTTTTGATCCGGCTACTGGCAGTTTCAAAAATTTTTCGGAGTATAGCCAGCTTAATGCTATGACCGCGTTTAATGGTTTTATTTATTCCGGGGGTTACCCGCGCGGCGACCTTATTCAATACGATCCTTTAAAACCGTGGATAAGCCCCAGCGGCAAGCCATCAACCAATAACCCGGCATATCTATTTAATTGCAACCCCGTCATCAACCGGCCGCACAGGATCAAAGGCCTTAGCGATAAAAAAACCATTGTGCTAAGCGGCACGCCTGCATACGGCCATACCGGCGGCGGATTGCTGATATGGAATACAGAAACCCAAAAAGGCACGCTACTAAAGGATTCAGCAGTGGTAGTAAGCCAGGCTACGATGAGCATTACCGAAATACCGGGAAATAAAATTTTGGGCGGAACCACTATTGCTGCCGGTACCGGCGGCGAAGTAAAAGCTTCCAAAGCGGCGCTTTATATTATGGATGTGGCTTCTAAAAAAGTAATATGGCAGGATGCTCCCATTGCCCATGCCCGGGTGTACACTGACCTTTGCCTTGGTAATAATGGGATGGTGTATGGCTTTGTCAATAGCAATGAGTTTTTTGTTTTTGACCCAAATACAAAACAGGTTTTGTTTACAAAAAATATTACCACTGATTTTAGTCAAACTACCGGTGAACAAAGCCCAAGGGTATTTGTTAAAGATCCAAAAGGGAATATTTACATTTTATTCAAGCAAAAGATTGCCAGGATTAACCATCAAACCCACCAGATTGAATTAATAAAAGAATCGCCGGTGGCAATTACTGCCGGCGGCGATTATTTAAACGGGAAAATCTATTTTCTAAGTGAATCGCATCTTTTCAGCTATCACATCTCTGATGATCTTTAAGGTTCAATCGTAAGGGTAAGTTCTCTCACTGTTTCTGCTGTTGCATCAATCGTGTTGTTTGCAGCAACAAAATAGACTTTATAAGTGCCGGGAGCATTATAACTAAAGGTATAGTTTTCTCTAAAATCTGTATTCAATCCTTTTATTGACACTCCTCTGTCAGGACCAAAGTTCACTGAATCTTTTTTCAACCCTCTTGAGATTGCCCATGTTTCTGTAGCTGGATCGTTCCAGGCACTTCCTGCAACATAACCTGAATCTGCCGGGGCAAAATAGCGATTAGGCTGCAAAGTGATACGGGTATTTGTAACACTTGATTGTGATGGAGCGTTGCCAGGGTATTGATCAA
>JAFAFV010000005.1 GCA_023423285.1 Bacteroidota bacterium | reverse complement strand
CTTCAGAGCAGCGTTAATAGCCATTTGCACATGTTCTTTATTGCCAACAGATAAGGTGCCTAACAAATGTGCTCTTTCATGTGGCGGGCGCATCTCCACTTTC
Source organism: Bacteroidota bacterium (assembly GCA_023423285.1). Lineage (GTDB taxonomy): Bacteria > Bacteroidota > Bacteroidia > Chitinophagales > Chitinophagaceae > Niabella. Next base: position 14,426 of record JAFAFV010000005.1, on the reverse strand, counting down.
TTATCTGTACGCACTTCTTCTTCGCCAATATACATGGGCACATCTATCACTTCACTTTTCAGCAAATCGAGTGTTTTTTTCAAAGTATCCTTTTCAGCACTTCCGGGCGCATAATTCAGCACCTGTTCGTTGGCAGGCATGGGATATGAAAAATTTCCGTGGCTCATAATATTTTATTTAATAGGAATTATAAATTTAAGCTTCCTCTTTACTCATCATCAGGTACGCTTTAATAAAACCATCCAGCTCGCCATCCATTACGGGTTGCACATTTCCTACTTCATAATCGGTGCGGTGATCTTTGATCATTTTATAAGGGTGGAAAACATAGCTGCGTATCTGGCTGCCCCATTCAATTTTCTTTTTATTGGCATTGGCAGCATTTTTCAGTTCTTCGCGTCTGCGCAATTCTTCTTCGTACAAACGGCTTTTAAGCATTTGCATGGCCTTTTCACGGTTGCCCATTTGCGTGCGCTCGGTTTGGCAGACTACTGTAATACCTGTAGGGATGTGGGTTAAAAACACTTTCGTTTCCACCTTATTTACGTTCTGGCCACCAGCGCCTCCGCTGCGCGCAGTTTCCATTTTTACTTCTGCATCTTTCACTTCTATATTAATTGAATCATCAACCAATGGGTACACAAATATGGAAGCAAAAGACGTGTGCCTGCGCGCATTACTATCAAAGGGAGAAATGCGAACCAGCCGGTGCACACCACTTTCAGCTTTTAGAAAGCCATAAGCAAACGGCCCATCAAACTGTAGCGTAGCCGTTTTGATGCCTGCACCATCGCCCCATTGCCAGTCAAGTTCTGTCACCACCCAGCCTTGTTTTTCTCCATACATTTTATACATGCGTGCCAGCATTTCTGCCCAGTCCTGGCTTTCGGTGCCACCCGCGCCTGAATTGATTTGCAAGACAGCCGTCAGTTCGTCTTCTGGCTCGTTGAGCGTGCTTTTAAACTCGGCATCATCTAAAACCTCCAGGGCATGATTGTATGCCTGTTGTGTTTCATTTTCAGTGGCATCGCCGCTTTTCCAGAAATCGTACAGTACAGCAAAATCTTCTACTGCTGTATCCACCTCAGCATAAAGGTCAAGCCAATATTCATTGGTTTTTACACTCTTCATAATTTCCGTGGCACGGCTATTATCGTCCCAGAAACCGGGACTTAGCGATAGTTGTTTATCTTCTGCAATTTTTTGACGGCGGTTATCAACGTCAAAGAAACCTCCTTATCCCGAGAACGCGGGACCGCATATCATTAAGTTTTTCCTGTGTCATGCTGCGAAAATACGATTTTAAAAATACTACCAGTCAGGTATAGACAAAAGAAAAGAGCTGAATGTGTCTTCAGCCCTTTTATCAAAACATAATCGGAAAAAATATAAATTAGTTATTTGTAGCTCTTCTTACATCTTCAACTTTTTGCTCGTGTCTGTTTTGTAAATGATCACCTACTTTTTCTGCTCCGTCTTTTACTGCTTCAGCCGCATTTTCTACACCTTCCTTAGTAGCTTCCCATGCATTTTCAATAGCTGCGCCTGTCCTGTCAAAAAAGCGTCCTGCTCTTGTAACGTAATAACCATCTTCAATTACATACACTCTGCCATCTTTGCTTCTTGCCTCGCCATTTACTGTAACTACCGTACCATCATCAAGCACTACATCTTTTTCAACAGGAACCCAGTTACCATTCTGATAGGTAGAAACTCTGCCATCTCTGCGACTGATATCGCCTTCATTATAAGTGATTGTAGGGGCTGGTGTTGTTTCAACAACCACAGAGGTATCGGAATTTAATCCGAGCGAGTCTGCATTTTCATTGTTATCGGCGTCATTATTACAAGCTGCAAAACCTACAGCTATGAATGCGAGTGCTAATAATTTTTTCATTTTTTAAAAAATTTAGGATTTATAAATTATAGCAGAACATTTACAAAGACTTTGCCAAACCGTATCAACTGTTCAATTAAGTTTTCAACTCATCAACTTTTAGACTGATAGCTAACTCTTCCAACTGCTTATCATCAATGGTAGCGGGTGCATCAAGCATCACATCTCGCCCGCTGTTATTTTTAGGAAAAGCAATAAAATCGCGGATGCTCTCGCTGCCTCCCAGGATGGCGCATAACCTGTCAAACCCGAACGCAATACCCCCGTGCGGTGGAGCACCATACTCGAAAGCGCCCAATAAAAAGCCAAATTTATGTTGCTGTTCCTGTTCATCCATACCCAACGCCTCAAACATTTTTTGTTGTAGTTCTTTTTGATAGATACGAATGCTGCCGCCGCCAATTTCATTTCCGTTCAATACCATGTCATACGCATTGGCTTTGATGTTGGCATAAGGATGCTTGAGGTAATTGGCAGCTTCTTCAATTTTAGGATTGTTGCTGATCATGGTTTCAATATCAGCAGGCTTGGGCGAGGTGAACGGGTGGTGGCGGGCCACCCAGCGGTTTTCTTCTTCGGCATACTCGAACAGCGGGAAATCCAATACCCACAGCAGTTTAAATTCATCATCCTTTCTCAGACCCAACCTGCGGCCCATTTCCAGGCGCAACTCGCTGATGGCTTTTCTGGTTCTTTCTTCCGGCCCTGCCAGTATCAATATCAAATCTCCAGCGCTGGCGCCAGCCGCATCAGCAATGGCTTTCAATCTTTCTTCGCTGTAAAATTTATCCACACTGCTTTTATAAGAGCCGTCTTCATTCACTTTTATAAATGCAAGGCCCTTCATTCCAATCTGCGGCCTTTTTACCCAATCTGTAAGCTCATCCGTTTGTTTTCGGCTGTAAGCAGCACAATCCGGAACGGCAATAGCCACGACGGTTTCCGCATCATCAAACACTCCAAAGCCTGAACCGTCAATCAGCTCACTATGCCTTTCTTTATCCGCATATACATGCAGCGGCGCTTTTAGGTTGAGCAATTGCATGCCAAACCGAATATCCGGTTTATCATTTCCGTAAGTCCACATGGCATCCTCCCAACTCATGCGCACTACCGGCTCGTTGTAATCAATTCCCTTTACCTGCTTAAAAATATATTTGATAAGGTTTTCGAACATATTCAACACGTCTTCCTGCTCTACAAACGCCATTTCGCAGTCAATTTGTGTAAATTCCGGCTGGCGGTCGGCTCGCAAATCTTCATCGCGAAAGCATTTTACAATTTGATAGTAACGGTCGTAACCGCTCACCATCAGCAATTGTTTAAATGTTTGCGGGCTTTGCGGCAACGCGTAAAACTCGCCGGGGTTCATGCGGCTGGGCACTACAAAATCGCGTGCACCTTCGGGTGTAGATTTGATGAGGAAAGGCGTTTCAATATCCATAAAACCATTCTGATGCATAAAATCTCTGGTGGCCCGGTTTACAGAGTAACGCAGTTCCATATTCTTCTTTACGGGATTGCGGCGCAAATCTAAAAAACGGTATTTCATGCGCAGGTCATCGCCGCCATCGGTATCATCCTGTATGGTAAATGGAGGTGTAAGGCTTTTGTTAAGAATGGTAAACTTGCTTACCAAGATTTCTATATCACCGGTAGGAATATTTTTATTTTTATTGCTGCGCTCGCTTACCGTGCCGATTACCTGTAACACATATTCGCGGCCCAGCGGGTTTTCATCCAGTTGCTGGTTCAGGCTTTCATTAAATAATAATTGTGTAATTCCATATCGGTCTCTTAGGTCAACAAAAGTAATACTACCGAATTTGCGAACGGTTTGCACCCAACCGGCCAAAGTAACATTTTTATTTACATCTGCGATCCTTAACTCGCCACAAGTATTTGAACGAAACATATCTTTATAATTTTTGCGCAAAGATAAGGGGGCAGGATTTTTGATCAGGTATTTGGTGTTTAACGATCGCCTGTAAATATCATATAATCTTTTACGTTTTTTATAAATTCCCACTCGCCGCTGTTCTTATCAAATTTAAAACTAAATCTGAGTCTTCTGTAGCTATTTACATCCTTGCCACCCTGTTTAGCGGGATTCCAGCGTCCGTATGATTTTTGAAGCAAATCATATAATGGTGCGAATAATATGCAATGACTGTTATTGATGAAAGATATTTCAAATATCCGACCGTCGTTCAAAACAGCGAATCTTACAGTGGCAGACAAAGAATCAGGAAGTCCGCTTGAAGGTAATTTAGTAAAATCAAATTCCCGGTCCACAAAATCGAACCAGTATTTTTCACTGTAGTTGATATAGCTGGCGATAATTTCAGTTTTTGTGAAAATTATCGGCTCTGTAGCATTATAGTCCTCAATGCTCCTTACAAATTCCCATTTATTCTTTTGTTTATTAAAACTAAAACTTATCGAGAGGCTACGATAGCTATTAACCTCTCTGCCACTTATAATTCCGGGTAACCATTCACTGCACTTTGAAAGCATATTGCATACAGGGTTGAACAAAAACTTGTCGCCTGACAAATAGTAAACGGCAGTAATTTTTCCAGCTTTATTCACGCCTAACCGAATTGTAATACGCGCTGATTTCGGAGTTCCGTTTACGGGCAATGTTGTAAAATCAAAGTTGCGCTCAACGGTATTGAACCAAGTTCCGTAACGGTAATTGTATTGTGCGGGCACTTCAACTTTTGAGAAGTATTCCAGGTATTCGTTTTGCTGTGCTAAGCTATCCGCAGGGAAAACCACAGACCCAAACAGAATAGCTATAAAAAGCGCGATATTGATTTGCATTGTATAATTGAAGACATGTTGATAATGCAAAGACACTGCGTATAAAAGAATCCATAAAAACCCTTGCAGAAAAAGTAAATTTGCGGTGTATGAAAGTAAATAAAAAAGAAGAGGCCCTTTTAAAAAAAGCTATTGAACACTGGAAACAGGAGACGCTGATAGACGAAGCCACAGAAGAGCGATTAAAAAAGTCTGTATCATCTTACAAATATGAATACGATGCGCTTTCGGTGTATGCCTTTGTAGCAGCCATCTCCTGCGGTATTCTTGCTTTTGGTGCTTTGGTACTGGATGAAAAATGGCTTGAAAGGATGCGGAATTTTTTTGAGGTATCGCAATTCATCATCGGATTTGTATTTACCGGGCTTTCGGCTTTTCTTTTCTGGGTATCTAAAAGAAGGGTGAAGAAATACCCAGCCGCACTTCTTGCCAATGAAAGTTTTAATATACAACTTGTGCTGAGCATTGGCGTGGCGGCCACCTATTTTGGAAAAGGATTTGGAGCCACGTTTGAATGGTATGGGTTACTCATATTGCTTATAGGCATTGCGTATGCTATCTGCGCTCAATGCCTTCAATCGAAACTGATGTGGCTTTGTATGATGATTGCACTTGTTGTGGCCTGGGGCGTGCAAACATGGGCGTGGAGTGATGATGCCGCGCATAATTATTATTTAGGTATGAATTATCCTTTGCGCATGGCTGTGCTTGGATTACTGATGGTTGCGGCAGCATGGGGATTGAAACAAATTCATCCTTTTAATTTTTTTCACAACATTACCTGGCACTTTAGCTGGATCTTCTTTTTGTTTTCTGCGCTGGCGGTTTCCATTTCAGGAAACCTTCATTACGAGTTGTGGGCAGCCATTAAACAAGGCAGGTTAATAGGATGGGCTATTGGGTATACCCTTTTGCTTGTTGTACTTATTGTTTATGCTTTTCGCAGTAAAGATGATCTGCTGCGCGATGTGTTTGTAATCTTTTTCCTGGCAAATCTTTACGTGCGTTTTTTCGAATATTTTTGGAACAGAACTAACAAAGGCATCTTTTTTGCCATACTTGCCCTGTCATTTTGGTTAATTGGGCGCCATGCTGAAAAGATCAGGCAGCGCCTGAACAATTAATTGCAGCCTCACCCAATGAGGCGATACCCGGCGCTGCTAACTTGTAATAATTTCAGCTATTTTGCAGGTGTCTTAAAATTTAAAACACCATTACATGCCTAAAGCCATCGCTAAAAAACGTAGCAGCGCTAAAAGATCAGCCTCAAAAATTGAAGCCACAGTAACCACAAGAAAAATCAGTCCTGTCATCCGGACTAAATCCGGGCCTGGTGTTAAACGCAGGATCATGACCGATAACGAAGTGTTTGCTTTATATGGCACGCCTGGAAATACAAATAATTTTACCCAAATTGTCTGTCCTTTTCAGTTTATTATAGCATGGGATAAAACTGTAAAAGCGAATAAACTCACCTGCCATAAAAAAATTGCACAGCCGTTAACCAATGTTTTAAATGAACTTGCAGCCACATATGGCGAAGCAAAAATTCATTCCCTGGGCATTGACTTGTATGGCGGATTATACAACAAAAGACTAATGAGGGGCAGCACAACCAGATGGAGCCGCCACTCCTGGGCAATAGCAATAGACCTTGACCCCGCCCGCAACCAATTGCGCGAAGACCACACTACAGCCAGGTTTGCACGTGCAGAATACAAACCTATGATTGAAATTTTTTATGAATTCGGATTTGTAGGCTACGGGCCGGAAAAAGATTATGACTGGATGCACTTTGAAATAGGTATCTGATTCATAACAATGAATTTCAAATCATTATTGACCTAATAAAAAATATATATGCCATACGGTATTTCATTACACATCGGCCTTAACAGGATAGATCCACAACATTACGGAAGCGACTATCCTTTAGTAGCCTGCATTAACGACGCGAAAGACATGCTTAAAATAGCCAGGCAAAAAGGCTTTGAAGAATCTTACATTCTTACAAATGAAAAAGGCACTTATGAAAATGTGGTAACGCATATAAAAGGTGCAGCCAAAAAGCTTAAAAGCGGCGACTTCTTTTTTATAACTTACTCGGGGCACGGTGCTTTTGTACCAGATAAAGACAAAGATGAACCGGATGGTAATGATGAAACCTGGTGCCTTTACAACAGGATGATCTTAGACGATGAGCTGGCTTCTTTTTGGGCAAAATTCAAGTCAGGTGTAAGAATTTTAATGCTCTCGGACAGTTGCCACAGCGGTACAGTTTCAAGAACAATGAGGGCTGATGGAACTTATGAAGATCCTGTTCCTGATGAAAAAAACAGACTGATGAAGGAAGGTCATACTGTTTATAAAAATTTTAAGAGCCTTTACGAAAACAGTATGCCGGAAACTGTAAATAGTACTACTAAAAACAATATAAAAGCCACCGTCATATTACTTTCAGGATGCCAGGACAATCAAACCTCTCTGGATGGAGATAAGAACGGTTTGTTTACCGAAAACCTGTTAAAGGTTTATAACAAAGGTAAATTCAACGGTAATTATGCCGAACTACGTAAATCGCTTTTAAAACTAATGCCTGCCAATCAAACACCTAATTTTTCTTTGATCGGAAAAAGAAATATTGCATTTGAAACCAGCCGGCCTTTTGAAAAATAGTATTAAAACATAAGGCCCAGGCTTAGCGCTGCGCCTACCACGGTGTTTTCTCCATAACGCTGTGCCCGGCAGCTAAGCGCGGGAAGAAAGGAAACAGTATTGCCCAGGTGTATTTTATAACCTCCGCCTACTTTTATCAGCGCGCCACCGTTAAGGTCAGTTTTTGCAGTATGAGTTCCATTGAGTAATGGCGCGTAACCAACATTAATGATAAACATAGGAGCGTTGCGAGTATTTCTTGGATAATATCTAAAATCTGCAAACACGGGCAGCAGTAACATGTCCGGGTTCATTTCCATAGAAGGACCCATGCCAAAACCGGGGTCATAGCTTCTTTCCAATTTAGCGATTTGTATGCCTACGCCCAGACCTACAGACATGTTCGGATTAATAAAATAACCATTAATGGTATGCGCTTCAAAACCGGCTTTCACCACGGCCAGGCCGTTTTCAACAATTGATGAGTCAATAGAACGCAGATACTGGATTTCAACAGGTGTGGTGATATTAAAAAAACCACGCTCCTGCCTGGTTATTATCTGCGCCTGTAAAATTTGCGAAGCTGTAATCGTCAAAATCAATAACAAACAATATCTATTCATACAGAAAGTTTGATGCATAAATTTAGACCTTTAGCCGCAATTAAAAAATATTAAACTGCTTTATCTACATTTGTGATCTTATGAGGAGAAGTTTACAGGATACATATAAGCACAAAGGTTTGCGAAAAAAGTTGACGGATACGGTTAGAAGAAAAGGCATTTCTGATGAAAGCGTTTTGAATGCCATTTATACAGTTCCCAGGCATTTTTTTCTTGACTCTGCTTTTGATGATGTGGCATATGAAGACAGGGCTTTCCCCATTGACGAAGGTCAAACCATTTCGCAGCCGTATACTGTGGCATACCAAACAGAATTGCTGGATGTGGCGCCGGGCCACAAAGTGCTTGAAATAGGCACCGGAAGCGCATACCAGGCTGTAATATTGGCCGCCATGGGAGCACATGTGTACACTATTGAAAGGCAGAAAAAACTGTATGATGAAAATAAGAATTTTGCTTATTTGCAACAATTTCCTTTGATTAAATTTTTTTACGGTGATGGATTTAACGGTCTGCCCACTTTTGCCCCCTTTGACAGAGTGATCATAACTGCGGCTGCGCCGGAAATTCCGCAAAAATTAATTGACCAGCTTAAAACAGGTGGTAAAATGGTGATACCAGTAGATATTGGCGATGTGCAACAAATGCGACGCATTACCAAACTACCCGATGGTATTGATGTGGAATATTTTGATAACTTTTCATTTGTGCCCATGCTGCAGGGCAAAAATTCATAGCGCTTAATGAAACAATTGATAAGAGTATTTGGGGCGGGTCTGATAGTGAGTTTTTTAGGTTCGTTGCCATTGGGTACACTTAATGTTGCCGCCATGCAAATAGCCATTACTGAAAGCATAATGAGCGCGGTTATGTTTTCACTTGGTTCGCTTACTGCAGAAATGGTATACGTGCGGCTTTCGTTATTTGCCATGGATTGGGTACGCAGGCAGGAAAAGGTTTTTAAACTACTTGAATGGCTCACACTTTTAGTGGTACTGTCGCTGGCCATTGCCAGTTTTTATGCAGCGCTGCACCCCAGCGTTCAGGACAATGTGATTTTAAACAACCGCAGTTCTTATTACCTGCTTGGCCTTATCATGAGCGCCGTCAACCCCGTTCAGATACCGTTTTGGTTTGGTTGGAGTACTGTGCTTTTTACCAAAGGTGTTTTGCACCCCAAAACTTTTCACTATAATATTTACATTTTTGGTATTGGCCTGGGCACCCTGTTGGGCAATTGTGTGTTTATCTTTGGCGGGCGGCTTGCGGCAAAAAGCCTACAGAATAATCAGTCTCTTTTAAACTATATCATCGGCAGCGTATTTGCTATTACGGCGCTGATACAGGCCTGGCGCATGTTTATAAGAAAAAAGAGTTTTACTGCTAAAGTAGATCATCCAGCAAAAACGATTTCAGAGGACAGAAACTATTCCAATTAATTCTTTTTAAAAAAATCTGTAGTGTATGTTATTGCTTTGTTCCAATCATCCGGCGCGTTACCAAATCCATGATCAGTTTCCATTAATATATATTCACTTTTTACACCTCTTGCTTTTAGTTCCTGATCGTACTTACGGGCATCAGTAACTGTACTGTAATAGGGTTCAAATCTCAGGTCGCGATCATTACTAACAGGCATCACGGTAATGTTAGGCATGCCAGGGCTGTTTAATGACGATACCCAGTTTGGCGAAATAGCCATTAGCGATAACGCGTTTTCTTTTACAACTTCAGCGCCGGATAAGCGATAAATAAGCTCTTTGAGTGCAGGCCAGTATTCATGTTGTGGAGGATTGTTATAAATGTCATCAGTAAGTGTAAGGTTGGTAAGGCCCGCCAGGTTGCCTGAAGCTCTTAGCTGCTTATTGATATTTTTGTTACCCTGCACATATAGCATAGCCAGTGTGCCACCAGCGCTGTGGCCTGCCATATACATACGTGTGATGCCTGAACCAAAATTTGCCGCCAGAGATTTATATTTTTCAACGGCTGCGGCAATATCATTCACCTCATCACTTACTTTTATTGCTGATGCAAGGTGCAGCGGAGGCTGATTGGTTAAACCCGTGGCATCTACAAGCCTGTGGCTGATGTTGACTGTTACAAAACCTTTTGACATGAATAGTTTTGCCTGAGCAGTAAAGTTTTCCTTTGTGCCTGCAATAAAACCGCCGCCATGAATTACGAACACCACCGGTGTGCTTGTATTGTAACCTTCAGGAAAATAAATATCCATTTTTTGTAAGGGGTGATTGCCGTAGGAGATGTTCATTTCCTCTTTTTGCAGCGCATACACTTTATCCTTCTCTGCAGCAGACTGATCATTTTTTTTGCATCCTGTTAATAAAAGTATTATAAGTGGCAAAGCCATTGGTCTTATCATTTTTAATTGCATCATTTACAGTTTTTGCAATAGATCATTACAATAAACATTCCATAAGCGGTAATAAAATAGATTACCTGATATTCTAAACTATTCTAAACAAAAATCCCCGCTTCTTTCGAAGAGGGGACATTATTTTAAAGCCAGATATTTAGTTATATTCTAAAGTGAGCGAACGCTTTGTTGGCTTCTGCCATGCGGTGGGTATCTTCTTTCTTTTTATAAGCAGAACCTTCGCCCTTGCTTGCTGCCACAATTTCATTAGCCAACTTGTCTGACATGCTGCGGCCGTTACGGTCACGGCTGTAGCGTATCAGCCACTTAATGCTTAAAGAAATTTTTCTGTCAGGACGCACTTCAGAAGGAATTTGGAAAGTGGCGCCACCAATACGACGGCTTCTTACCTCAACAGCGGGAGTAACATTTGCCAATGCTTTTTTCCAAACTTCATAACCATCTTCATTGGTTTGTTTGGCAACTTTATCTAACGCATCGTAAAAAATTGTGAATGCTCCGCTTTTTTTACCCTCCCACATCAGGTTGTTTACAAAACGGGTAACCAGCTTATCATTAAACTTTGGGTCTGGAGCTAAAGGGAGTTTCTTGGCTTGTGCTTTACGCATTGTTTAAATTATTTTATTTCTAACGTCTGAAGTCTATTATTTTGCTTTTTTAGTACCGTATTTAGAACGGCTTTGTTTGCGATCTTTTACACCAGCAGTATCAAGGCTACCGCGAACGATGTGATAACGTACACCTGGCAGATCTTTTACCCTTCCGCCACGAATCAATACGATAGAGTGTTCCTGCAGATTATGACCTTCACCCGGAATGTAAGCGATCACTTCAATTTTATTGGTCAATCGAACTTTTGCTACTTTGCGAAGCGCAGAGTTGGGTTTTTTTGGAGTAGTCGTGTATACACGTGTACAAACCCCACGGCGCTGAGGACATTGATCCAACGCCCTTGATTTGCTCTTTGCTTTAATAATTTGTCTTCCTTTTCTAACTAACTGATTAATAGTTGGCATTCTTAATGCTTTAATTTTTGGACGGCAAAGGTAGGATTTACATATGAATTGACAAAATTATTGAAAAGTTTCTTTCTAATAGACTGCTAATTAAAACTATACCTAAAATTAGATAAAAACAAGCCAAAAATAAAAAAGGCCGACCAATGATCTTTGATGCGGCCTTCTTTCACATTTGTAATTTTTAGGCTACCTGAGCCTGGCGCTTTCTTTCTTTTACCGAAGATTGTGTTACTTCTACTATTCTTTCAAACCTGGTTGCTGTCCATACATGATCTAACTCTACTTTATCGCTGCTTGCATACCCTTCTTCGGTCAATTTGTTCCAACTACGCTCACGGTTCAGGTCAGTAACAATTTTAGACGTGGTTTTAGGATGTGCCACCCAAAATTTTGTATCTTCTTTTAACGAAGGCATTACATCATTCAGTATGCCATTTAACTGGCTTTCGTTCACGGCAAATACCAAAGCAAAATCTAATTTTCTCGACTTTAAAAGTGGAGTCATATTTTTTGCAAATGAAATTTTGCTGAAATGCTTTTCGATAGATGAGGGAAGGCCTTGAATTAAAAGATTTTTTTCGTCTGAATACTGTAACTTTTCAAAAACTGTCTGAATCATAGAACTAATGTGGGATTTATTAAAAAAACAAACTTTTTAAAAAACCTTAGCCAATAAAATAGCCGAAAATGATGGACGAAGTTACAAAATTTTTCACCTAAAACAGAATTAAATAAAAAAAGCCGTTAGTTAATTGATTACTAACGACTTGATAATAAGTAGAACAATGCTTTATTTATTGCTCATTGGCTTATAGTATTTCATTGCTTCTGGTAAATGCTTTTGCAATTGCTCTATCCTTCTTTCAGGACCAGGGTGAGTGCTTAAAAACTCCGGCGGATTATTTCCCTGTGCCTTGGCATTCATCCTATTCCATAAATTAATGGCTTCTTGTGGGTTATAACCTGCCATAGCTGCCCAAATCATACCGTAACGGTCTGCTTCCAATTCCTGATTTCTGCCAAAGGCCATAATTCCCAACTGAGAGCCCACGCCAACTGCTGCACCAAAGATTTGGCGCATGCCGCTTGATGTTCTGTTTGCCATAAAAGCATCTAAAATGCTGCCCCCGTATTGTGCCGCAATAGATTGGCTCATCCGTTCGTTAGTATGGCCGAACAATGCGTGAGAAACTTCGTGCCCCATTACATTAGCCAACCCAGCTTCATTTTGAGAGATAGGCAGCAGACCTGTATAAACCACTATTTTACCACCCGGCATACACCAGGCATTGGCCTGATCGCTTTGAATCAGCTTGGTTTCCCACTGATACCCTTCCAATTCGTTAGCTATATTGTTTTGACGATAATAATTATATACCGCGTTCACTATCCTTTGTCCCACACGGTTCACCATTTCTGCATCTCTGTTATTTGATGATGATACAACCTTGTTGGATGTTAAAAAAGATTGGTATTCAGCCACGGCCATTTGCTGTAATTCAGCTTCGGGCAGCAGTTTAAACTGGCTGCGGCCGGTAATTCTATTTGTTGAACAGGCGATTGCTATTGCAGCAATCACGAATACAAAAAGTAATTTTCTTATCATATTATGTGATTTTTAATTTAGTAATCAAGCATTGTACCAAAAATCAAGCAAAAGAAGCCAAAGCAACTTCTTAATCGTTATGACGTTGCCTGCGGCGGTCCCGGTTTTTAAAAATAGGGACTTTGTTTTCATTGCCGCGCAAAATGCGGCCAATGTTCTTTTGGTGTGTTAATATGATTAGTAAAGCAACGGCTATCGCAAAAACCCTGTACAAATAATTATCCACGTTAAAAATAACGAGTATAAATACCGGGAAAGCCAAGCCGGCAAGGATGGAGCTAAGGGAAACAAACCTGGTTAAATACAACACAAGCAGAAAAATTCCGGAACAGGCTAAAGCCGTCCATGGAGAAATGCCAATTACAATACCGAATAAAGTGGCAACGCCTTTGCCTCCTCTGAAGTTTGCCCAAATGGGAAAGATATGGCCCAATACGGCTGAGATACCAAAGATCAACTGCAGGTTAAGAAAGCGAATATCATTTTCAACAAAGTTACCGGCCAATAAAAATGCAAGTTTTACAGCAGCAAATCCTTTTAACACGTCGCACACCATTACAAAAGTGCCCCACCGTGGCCCCAAAACCCTAAAAGTATTGGTGGCTCCGGCATTACCACTGCCATAATCGCGTATATCTATATTAAAAAAACCACGGCTTACCCACACAGAAGTGGGTATACTGCCTATGCAATAGGCTAATATTGCTAGAAAAATTTCCTGCATGCAATAAGAGATAAATGATAATCAGTGATTATAACACGAAAATAGGGAAATAATCAAAAACAAATTTTACAGCTATTGTTAAAACTTATAGCTTATTAATTCCCAATATTTTTCGCTTTATATTTTTACAATCAGGCTTGCCACCTCATACAAACCCAATTTTTCTTTTCAGATTGTTCCATAAGTGTTAACCCGTTTTCAGAACATATTTTTGAAATAGCGTCTATATCGTCTGTTAAGATACCGCTTAAAATAAGGCAACCCTTTTTTTTAAGCTGCTTCGTAAGCACAGGTATGTTATCAAGCAGCACGTTACGGTTAATATTTGCCAGTACCACATCAAATAATTCATCCTGTTGCCCGGTGTTTGATTGTTGAAGAATAATCCCTTCGGTTTTATTTTTCTCAAAATTCTCCAGGGCGTTCTCAATACTCCATTCATCTATATCAGTGGCTACAACCCTTGTGGCGCCTGACTTTGCAGCCAATATGGCCAGCACGCCGGTTCCCGTACCAAAATCAAAAACTGTTTTTCCCGTAAAAGCAATTTTTTGCATCATCTGTATCATCAAAAAAGTGGTGGCATGATGGCCGGTCCCAAAGCTCATTTTCGGAGTAATTACAATTTCGTGCTGCACATTTTGAATAGGCGCATGAAAAGATGCACGTATACCAACC